>JAETOQ010000007.1 GCA_021771635.1 Oscillospiraceae bacterium
TTCCGTCCCTGTCCTGAATGACATGACCGGAGCTGCCGGTGGCCTGCCAGGTCACGCCATCCACGCTGGTCTCCAGCACATGGTCCGCGTTCAGGCGCATATATTTGAATCCCGCGTTGGCGGCGGCCAAAACCGCCTCCGCGACTCCCATCTCATTGAGCTGGTCCACCAGATCGTTATATGCGAGAACCAACAGTTCCCGGTTCATCCGGTCGAACACTGCTTTATTCTGGGCCGCTGTGCCGCTCAAGATATCCGGCGCCGCGCAGACGCCCTTGGCGTTCATCTCAGCTTCTGTAATTTTCTCCAAAGGCATATCTTCACATCCTTACCGTTTATAGTTACTGCCCGGTTCCTTCCAGACCAGGCCGAAGGCATACAGTCCGAATGGCTCGTTCAGGCCCCACCTGACGCTCCGCGTCATGCGGGGACCCCGCCATTTCACTCAAATGTCCAGGCAAAGCCCGGCCATTTCAAGGTTTTGCCTCCGGCAAAACGCTTGTACGCCGGACTCCCGGCGGGAACTGAACGAGCATATGTTCATCTTTTGTAATTGCTCCCCGGTTCCTTCCAGACCAGGCCGAAGGCATACAGTCCGAAGGGCTCGTTCAGTTCTTTGTTCTGAAGCCGGAACCGGACCTTGTCCACTTTCTTGATCTTGATCTTTCCGTACAGCGTCCGGGGTGTTCGGTCCGATGAAAACACAAACTTGGAAAAATCGATATAACTCCAGTCCAGATACCGTGCCCGCTCCTTGGCATCAAACACCTGGGACCAGATGCCCCGCTTCTGTGCGAAGATCTTCACGCCGGTCAGCACCGCCGCCGCCAGGCGCACGGCGATCCCGGTAAAGGTCTTGCTCTTGAAAAAGGCGTTGCCGTCAAAGTCGCTGGTCTCCCAGTAGGCGTCAATGGCGGCTCCGTCATCGTTGTAGCTCTCCGGATCGTCCACGTTGACGGCAAAGCGGCACAGCTTTCCATTTGCCGTGCCGAAGCACAGCGCGTCGCCGTCCACCCACAGCTCCCTGGCCGGAATGTCCGGCCAGTAGTAGCACTCATACTGGAAACTGCTGTATGGGCTGTTCTTTTCATAGGTCTTCTGCTGAAGGTCCAGCAGATACAGTGTCCCGTTCAGCGCCAGCACATAGAAATCCCGGTAAACGATGCCGACGGCCTCCCCCTTTCCGAGGGCATTCTGAAGCGCGCCGCCGATGTAATAGCTCCGCTCCTGGCTGTACTTCTCCCCGGTCAGTTCCTCCGCTGTGATGGCATATACGCCCCGTTCCGTCAGAAACAGAGGCTCCTTGCCGGACAGTGCGAAGCTGTCCTTTGCCACCGCGTTCTCACCGATCAGGGTGTTGCTGATGCGGAACAGCGCCTCACCGTCCGCGTCCAGAGAGCCGGTGCGGATCACCACGTTCCGGCCATCCGTGGAGCCGTCCAGAAACGCCGCCAGGGCGTTGTTCAAAATGGCGTACCCCACCACCTGGCTCCCGTCCCGGCTGATTTTGGTGTAGTTGGTGTCCGGGAAGAAGGCGGGATCCTCAAACCCGCTGTAATAGTCAAAGCCGGGCTTGTCCGGATCGCCGGATAGGAACACCCGGTCCGCCGCGCCGCCGACGCCGTAAACGGCAAATACGGTGCAGTGGTCCACATTGTCCAGATACCCCTCCCGCGTCTTGGAGGCCGTGATCTTCACATTGTCCTGTCCTTTGACAGGTGAGGCCCCCGGCGCGGTCTTGAAAGTCACAGTCCCCTTCGCTCGGTCCACGGTAAAATCTGTGTTCTCCGCTTTCTCCTCCCACACGCCCTCGCTGTTCAGCACCTCCGCGGTCACCGCTTCGGTGCCCAGCTCCGTGGTGGTCAGCTGATACACGGTGGCCTCCTCGGTCCCCAGGAAGCTCTCCGTCCACGCCTTGCTCAGCATGTTCAGCGCCTCATAGGCAGTGCCGCCGCCTGTGGGGCTTCGTGAGATGATGATGGTCGGCACCTTTGCCGTCTCACTGACCTTTTTCAGCGTTGTCCCGTCATACACCCGGTACGCGGTGCCATCCAGCAGATACAGCTTTTGATCGAACACAAAGCTGCGGCTCCTGGCATCAGCCATGGAGCCCGCCTCTGTAAAGCCTGCCGCTCCATTCCATTTGTACAGCTTCGTCCCCGCATGGACCAGCAGCTGGTCTCCCAGCCGGTGTACGCCGTTGATGGCCGCCCCGCCGGGCGCCGTGGCAACGGTGGTATACCCCATCCGTTTGCGGACCTTTCCCACCTGGTCCCGGACCATGTTGGGCGCCGCCGGCGACCTGGATATATCCACATTGGAGGGACTGTTGTTCAGATCCACGCCCCGAAAGGTCTCAATGATGGTGGAGTACTTCCGGGACTCGCTGGGAATATCAAATTTCGCCACGCCTTACCACCACCCTGTCGTGTTCCTGGTCCGCCCGGAGCGGAACGCGCCGCCGGAGGCCGCGTAAGACTGCTGGAGCTTGACCAAGCCATCCTCAAACTCATTTCGGAACATGGTCGCCATGGCAAGCTCGTCCTCCTTGTACAGCTCCGCCGCGATGTACAGCGGGATCAGGACCGCCGCCTCCGGCGCCAGCTCGATCACGGTGTCATCGGGCGTGCTGGCGTCAATGACCTGGGGATATGCCGCATACCAGAGCGTGTAGACTCCGGTGATGTTCCCCGGCAGGACCAGCACATCATCGCCCTCCATGTCCCACTCATCCGCCTGGGCATAGATTCCCCCGCTGTCCAGCATCAGCCTCTGAGGCTCCAGACAACGGAATCTGGGGCAGTAATCCGTCAGCTTGATCTTGTACCGTGCCTCCGCCGCCGGAAGTGTCAGTTTTTCCGTGGCCGTCCGCTTTCTGGCCGCGCTTTCCGTGATCTCGATCTCGAACTGCTTCAGGATCGGCCGGCCCACTGCCGCCAGCTGGTGCATCGCCTCGTTGGCCTTGCCCGGCATGGCGTTGATATAGTCCTGATTGCTGTCATCGGCATTGAGATCAGCGCCTTCGTTGGAAAACATCGTCTGCAAGGCGATCAGCTTACACTGTTTCCACGTCATGCAAATTCCCTCCTTTGGAAAATGCCCGGGACATCCCGGGCATTTTCATCAATTTTTGCCGCGGCGCACCCCCAGTGTGGTCTCTCTTGCCGCTCTGCGGCAATTCACCTTCTGTACGTGGCGAAAACACATTGACTCAGCCTCGGCCCAAAGGAACGGGCCTCGGCAGACCCGGCGGTTTGATGCCGGGCCAGCCGCCCCGGGCGGCGTTCACCAGTCCGCAGACTGGTGAGGGGGATTCTCAAGGGGGAACCTGCTCCCCCTTGAATCAAAGTGCGCTGCCGCCGGTCATACCGCCCGCCGCGGCAAACCGCCAGTCCACAAAACCCGCGGAAAAACGGCCGCGGCCCTTCCAGCGGTTGTTGTCATTGTTGGGATCGATCTCGCTCTTCACCGTCAGCTTCACCCGGTTCTGGAAGATGGCGCCGTCGTTCTCCTGAATGAAATGGGAGTCCAGCAGGATCCAGGGCGTTGCCGTCTTGCCCAGCTTCTTCAGCGCCATCGTCAGGTAGGGATCCACAATGACATTCCAGCGGCCGAACTGGTAGTTGAAGCCGTTGTTGGCGGTGGCGGGATCCTTGTCGGAGCCGATGGCCTCAAAGACCTTGTTCTTCAGCACGGCGTCATTGGGGATCAGGATCGTATCCGGCTGGATCGCCAGCAGCTCGCCGTTGTCGCCCACGGTGTTCTGCATCCGTGTCTCCAGCTTGCCCAGGTTGGCCGCGCTGATGTCGTCGGCAAAAATGTTGCTCTGGGCGTCGCCCTTCACCTTGGCGGGGTGGTCCTTGGCGAACAGCGCCTTGCCGTCCGCCGCCGCGCAGTCGTAGGTCTTGCCCTTCACCTGCACCGTGGTGCCGTACAGACCGCCTGCGTACATGTAGCGGCCAAACATCTCCCGTGTGCGGTCGTAGGCGGTGATGAGCTTGTTTGCCCGCTGCTTCATGGTCCCCAGCTGGTTGTCCTCCACCATGGTCTGTGTCACGGAAAAGCTCTGCTTGAACTCCCGGTTCTGAATGAACTTCTTGTAGCTCTCCTCAAAGCCGGTGCGGGGATAGTCGCCGCCCTCACCCACATCTTCAAAGTCATCCATCGCGGTCTCGCCGCTGTACCCCTCCACAAAATGGCGGGAGTTGACCTCCCGAAACAGCTTATTCAGGACGCTGGCCTGTTCAAAGGCCTCGCCCCGCTTCAGCAGATAGCTCTTCAGCGGAAACTGGCAGTTTCCGTAAGCGGACTCCATCAGGCCGGAGCCGATGGAGACAGTCAAATATGCCATACATTCCTCACTTTCTTCGTATCACTCGCTTCCGCCTTTCCGGCGAAAGCTCACTCACTTCGAAGCTCGTCATTTTCCCCACGGAATCCGCTTCGCTGGGTTTCCGTGGGGCGCCCCAGTTCCTTAGAACCGCACTGTGACGCTGCTGCCCGCGGCAGTTCCTTCCATAGCGACGATGACCGCCACGCCGCTGGCGGTGGTGGCCGTCACCTGGAGTCCGTCGGTGTGCAGCGTCACCTTCGTGCCGGGTGTCAGGCTGACGCCCTCCGCCGGTGCCGCGCTCAGCGTGGTCTCGAACTCCATGTAGCTCTCCACCTTGATAACCGGCACCTCCCCATCGCTGTTCACGGGGCCCACGGCCACATAGTCAGGCTTCGCGGTGGCGCCGCACTTGGTCAGGCCGCTGGCGGAATCCGCCAGGGCTTCACCCACCGTAATGGTCTCTCCGGACTTCGGCGTCCGGTATTTGATGGGCGGAGTCAACCCCACACCCATTTTCGCAAGTGTAAACATCGTTTCTTCCTTTCCGGGGATCACTTCCCCATGTCCTTCAGGTATCCGGCATACGCCGTCCTGATCTCCTCGTCGGTGGCGCCGGGCATCATCTCCCGGAACATCTCCGCCTGGTCCGCGGGCACCTCCACCGGCGTCACTCCGCTCCCCACGGGGAGCGGATTCAGGTGCTGCCGGCTGGCCGCTCCATTCAGCGCCGCCGCTTTGGCCGCCGCCGCTTTTCGGGCGTCGATGGCCTTCCGGTTCGCCAGATAGAAGGCGTCCTCCAGGCCCACCCCCTTCTGCACCAGATCATTGAAGCGTCCCGCCGTGGGCAGTGCCGCGATATCCTCCAGCGTCTGGACAGCGGGATCCATGGCGCTGATATTCTTCAGCGCCGTCTGAATGGACTCCTGTGCCCTGGCGTTCACGGCGCGGGCCTTCTCCCGCATGGCGGCCATCTCCGCCTGCTGGATCCGCTCCTGCAAAGGCGCCAGCTCCTGGTTCACGATGCCTCTGATGGTGCCCGGATCGATCCCCGCCTTCTCCAGCTGTGCCGCCTGCTGGCGCCGGTCCCGCTCGCTTTGATAGCTCTGGAAATCCGCCTCCGTCAGAATGGGCTTTCCGGTGTAGGGGTTCACTTGCCCGGCGAACATGTCCGCATAGGCCTTGTCCACCCGGGCCTGTGCGGCCGCCTCACGGTCCTGTTCCTCCCGGGCCCGGCGTGCCGCCGCCTGACGGTGCCGCTCTTCAAGGGGCATCTCCTGGCGGCTCTGCCAGTCGTCCGCTCCGCCCTCTTCCGGGCCTTCTCCGGTCCCTTCAGGCTTCTCAACATCCCCCTGGGGTTCCCCCTCTGCCCCCTCCGGGGCGCTTTCAGGGCCTTCCTGTGCCTCCGGCTGCTCCTCCACGGCCTCCACGCCAAATTCCTCGCAGATCTCCTGCTGTGTGATATCCTCCATGATGTACAGTCTCCTTTTCAGATTTTTCCGCGTTCTGTGCGTCGTCATCGCAAGCTTCGCTCCACTCGCTTCCCCGTTCCGCGAAAGCTCGCACCGCTCCGCTGCGCCTCCTCTTTCGCCGAAAATCCGCATAGCCGCTGGGTTTTTCGGCGATTTTAGAGATGGGATTTTTCGTTTCCCCTGTTAAGTGGTTTCGCTTTCCAAGCTTACTTGCCGCTCTTTTTGCCGCCGTTCCCGGTCCGCAGGTCGTTCCCCGTGATCCGGTCGGTTCCCTTGGTGCCGCCGCCGGTGCCAAAAGGCGCCTTGATATTCTGGGTGCCGCTGTGCTTGATCTTCCCGGCATAACCGCAGTTCTTTTTCATATCCGGTCCTCCTCCCTTTTGAATTAGGCTTTTTACTCCGCCCAAGAGCCAATTTTTGTCCCCTCACAGGCTGCGCCGGACAGGCGGTTTCTCCGCCTGCCGCGGCAAGAGGTAAAACATATGCCGATCCCATCGGATGGCGGCCGATGGGCGGGCAGCTGCCGCCGAACACCTGCCCGGCGCGGCCTGTGAGGTCTTTGATGTGGTCTAATCCCCGGTTTCCTCTTCCGGCGGAGTCTCCTCCGCTTCTTTCCGCAGGCGCTTGTCGAAGTCCGGGCACCGCTTGTTTCTGCACACATATACAGGCCCGTCCTCCGTGACCTGGTAGACGATCATCTCCAGGCCGCAAACCGCGCATTTCACGGCATCACGCCTCCTTCCGCCACCGCCTCAGCCGGCATGGGACCTCCACCGCCCATGGCTGCCATGATCTCCTCCGGCGCCTGACCACCGCCTATGGCGTTTCCGCCTGCGGCGCCATTCTTCATGGCCGCCATGCTCCGCTGCATCTCCCGCTGGTGCTCCAGCTCTTCCTGCAATTCCTTGTGGATGCTCTCCGCCATGGGATAGTGCAGCACCTCCATCTGCGACCAGAACCGCACCAGCGTTGACAGCTCCTTGGTATTTCCCAGGGCGCCGCTCTCAAAGTTCATCCGGCACTCCTGCCACATGGCCTCCCGGTTGGCCGCCAGCGGCGCGGAGCTGTCACAGCTGAACAAAAAGTCCGTGTTGTACTTCCACGCCCCCGCCTCGTCCTGATACAGGAAGTCGTGGCGGTCAAAGACCTTGTACTCCTTCTCCCCCCGCTCGTTGTAGGAGATGACCGGCCGGGGCTCGTCGGCATAGGCCAGCATGAACTTGAACAGCACCTCGAACAGGTCCTGGAACAGGGCGTTTTTCATCACCCGCTTGCTCTCCAGCCGGCCCGCCGCCTGGCTGGCGGCAAATTCCTTTGCCACCTTGCTGGTGGCGGTGGGATCCCGCCGGCCCTGAAGGCTGTCCGTAATGCCGATGATCTGCCGGGCCTCCTCATAGACCTCCTGGCTCCGCGCCATGTCCTGGCTGATATCCACCTGGGTGTTGAAGGTCCGGATACAGCTCAGTGCCGCCGGACTCTCCACCTCCAGCACCCGGTTGTCCTGGTCGGTCTGGAATCTGCCCATGCCCTTTGGCAGCGTCACAAAGCTGCCGCCGCCCAGCACCTTCTCATTGACCTTGGTGCCGATCTTGTTCAAGGTGTTCTGCTGGTCCTCGATGGCGTCGATGTCACTGCCGCCCAGAAACCGTCCGCTGGCGCTGACGTTCTTCCGCAGCACCACCGGGAACACGCAGGGCTTGTAATAGGGGATCTTGGTCTCCTCCATCACGGTTTTCTGCCGCACGCTGTACACGCCGGGGATCCCCCACGGCATCATACCCGGCAGCAGGGCCGTTTCCCCCATCAGCGGCTCCATCAGGCGGGGTGCCTCCACATCCCGCATCACCGGCTGGCCGTACTCGTCCCGGACCGGGCTCTCCGCCGGGATCACCAGCCCCGCCGCCGTCTCCAGATCGTCTGTCAGTTCCTCGTATTCCTGCAATTCCTCCCGGAACCGAACACCGCCGCAGTACCGGCATTCCACGCCGTCTCCCGGTACTCCGCAGGTTTTGCACACCTGCACTCGTCGGGCCTGATAGTCCTCCAGGTCCTCCAGCGCCACGTCGTTCACCCAGCGGAACCGGCCGATGCCGCCCCGTCTGTTCCGGTAATAGGCCGTCCGCAGCGTCACCAGCTCGTCGGCGGCGCTGGGGCCGGCGTCCAGGGCCCGGGCCTCCGGCTCCTCCTCGTTCTCAGCGGACACATCCACGCCGAACCGCTCCCGGATCTGCCGCTTCGTCTGTGCCTCCTCCAGGAAGATATAGTCCATGTCGGCCACCTGGTAGATGCCGTCCTGGGGAATGATCTTCCGCGGGTGCAGCAGGGACACCTTCAAAGCGCCCATCCAGCCCCGGCCCGCCGCCGTGCTGTCCCAGTCCACCAGCAGGCCATAGCCGCCCTGGGTGGGGCAGATGCGCTCCGCCGCGTCGTTGATCCGTTCCATGGGTAGCCGGTCCAGCAGGTTCCGCAGCAGGTCCTCAATGAGCTTGGCCTTCTCCTCGTCCTCCTGCCGTACCGCCGTCACCTTGGGCTGTGGAATGTTGCTGTCCACCTGCGTCTCCACGATCTCAAAGCACACGTTCCGCACATGGGTAGCCTGCTTCTTTGCCCGTTCCCCGTTCGGCGTCAGGATCTCATGGCTCCCGTTCAGCAGCGCCTCCCGCCGCTTCATCCGCTCCTGCTCCGCCGCATAGGCGTCCCGCGCCAGCCGGAATTTTTCCTGCCACGTCGTCAACGCAAAGTTCGCTTTACTCGCCCCGGCCTTTCGGCCAGGTCTCGCACCGCTTCCTTGCGTCTCCTCTCCCTCCGCAAACGCTCCGCTGGTTTGCGTCGGGTTCCTTTTCTTCATCGCTCCATAGCTGCCTCCGTTAAAACTCATTTCGTCGCCCCTCCTCTTCCTCGGCAAACAGTTCCTTGGTTTGCCTCGGATCAAATTCCCGATCCGCCATAATACTCTCCCGCCTCTTGTATCACCGTAGGGGGGCAATCTTCGCCCCCAAGTGCCGCCCTTCGGGCGGTTGGCTCCGAAAGGCGGCCTGCGGGCCGCACTGCCCGCATCGCCCCGCCTTACCATGCCCGACATTCTCTCCCGTGGCCCGTAGGGCGGGACGACTCGGCCCGCCGCCCGCTTTCCGCGTCAAAACTCCCGGCCACCGCCGCCCATCAGCATATCCTCCAGGCTTGCCCCGCCTCCGCCGCCGTCATCCGGTTTCATCTCCGGCAGCATCTGCCGCAGCATATCCAGCGCCTTCAGGGCGCCTTTCACGTCAAACTCCCAGAGACCGGCAAACACATACTTGTGCTTCTTGCTGTCCCAGATCTCCACCGGCCTCTGCTGGGTGCACCGTTCAAAGATCTTCCACACCTCCGCCGCGATGGAGTGCTTCGTCACGCCGATGGCGTCAAACTGCTCCTGCAGCAGCGCGTCCCGGTATGCCCGGATCTCCGGCTTCCGCAGCAGGCGGCTTGCCTGGCTGGCGGCGGATTTTTCGGAGTAGCCAGTCCGGATAGCCGCTTTGGTGCCATTCAGATCCACCAGGTACTCCCGGACAAAGGCCCGTTCCCGCTCGGTCAGCTTTTTCCCCAGCTCCGCCGCCGTGGTCCCGGTCTTTTCGCCCTCCAAACGCCTCACCTCCGCCGCGCATCATAAGCTTTGCTGATAATAGCCTAGCACACCTTGACCTCTCGTTATTGCCAACATTTCAGGAAAAAGGAAAGCACCGGAAGCCTTTGGCTCCCAGCGCTTTGACGCCTGTTTCACTCGAACCATTTTTCGTAAAATTCTTTTCGCATCCGGTAAAGTGTCCTCTCGCTGACATAGTGTTCCATAGAGATGGCCGTGATGCTCTTTCGGCTGCACATGACCTGTCTGAGGGCAGCACTGTAAGCGCCTCCCACATCGTCACAGAGGCGCTGTATCTTTTCCTGTGTTCGCTTCGGCTGGCTGTCACTGTTGAGGCAGGTGTACCTGACCAGGCCCTGCTGCTCCTCCGGCAGCGCCACACCCCGCAGCTTCTTAAACCCCAATGTCGCCGCCTCCCCCGTCATCTGCTGACAGAGCCAGCGCCATCTCCTTGTGACCGCCCACCTTCCGCCGCGGATCCCGTCTCTTCGGTATGTATCGCACGTAGTTCTGGCCCTTCTCCGGATCGTACCGTGTCCCCGGCAGCTCTATGGCCCCCGCCGGAACACGCAGCTGGCCGCCGCTGGTGACGATCTCCCGGGTGACCCTGGGCTTCTTCATGTTCCGGCTGCAAGTCCACTTCTTCTCGTCCGCCACACCCCGTGCCTGATTGACCAGATAGGCCGCCAGCGGGTAATAGTCCTGTTGGTGCCGCAGGGGCTGCCAGTCCACCGTCCCCAGGCCCCAGATATCGTCCACCAGCTCCTCCCCGAAATGCAGCCGCTTCTCCCGGATGGAAAAGCCCTCCCCGGTGATGATGATATGCACGTGTGGCCGCACCAGTTCGCCGGTCTCTCCGTCGATCTCTGACGCCGCTAGGAACCACTTGCAGACGATCCCCAGCTTCTTCATCCGGTACACAAGGCGGTCAATGAACTTCCGTCCGGCCTTTCTGGCCCCCTCAAAATTTCCGCCCATGGCTTCCAGGCCCGTCTCGTCAAATTTGGCTGTCAGCCACAGGTCCCCAGGCGTCATGTTGCAGTTGATGGTCCGGGCCAGCGCCAGCTTGGCATACTCTCGGTTCCCCACCAGCTTCTTCTCGCTGCTGTTTCCCCGGACCCGGCCTCCCCGCTTGGCCGGCCGCCGGGTGATCTTCGTCTTTCTCCGCTCCACCACGTTCCCACTGATGATCTTTGTCACCATGTACAGCCCTTCTCTCTGCCCTGATCTTCCCATGCTCTATCCCTCTCCGCCTGTTCTCTCCCGTGTGTTAAAAGCATAAGTACCCGCGCATCCGCCCGCAGGAGCCGCCTTGACATTTCTCAACAGGCTCTTTTCTAATCCCCGGCCGGGAGGCGGACCATCGCTCCGTCTCCCTTGGAAAAGAGCCTTCCCGCCAAACATAGGCGTTTAAGAGCCCCTCAAAGAACGCACGCGCGTTCTTTAATATGTATTCACTTCTCAAATCCGCCCAGCGTCACCGCTGGACAGATTTCAAAGGTGAGCTTGTCCGCTTTACATTTGGTGAAATTTGGGATATATTGGAGAAAAACAAAAGAGGTGGATCTCTTGGACAAGAAAAGCAAACCAGGTCATGAAACCATCGTGTTCCTATTTCTTTTATTGGGTGTTCCTCTTGTCATCAATCTTCTGCTCACTTACGGACTCCCCAATATTCCGTTTCTGAAGAGCCTATTCCTTACTGGTGAAAACCTTAATAACGCGACATGGCTCGACTTTTGGGGAAGCTATCTGGGGGCGTTGATCGGCGTTGTTCCCGCGTATCTGGCATTGACCGAAAGCCGCAAACAAGCCAAGCAGCAGCAGAGAGAATCTTTAGAGGCCAGACGCTGTTCGTTGATGCCGATCGTTGATCTAACGCTCTTCCATCTGCAAAGCTTCCCCTCTTCTGAAGAACGTTCCAAATATTTCGGTTATATTCGAGAACGCGATTCTTATATCAGTGTCATACCAGAGGAATTCACCGAAGAGGCCTACCATGAGAAGCCGTACTGCTACTATGATTTTTATGTGAGAAATATTGGCCCCGGCCCCTCTCTTGGAGCAACGATCACCCTTACTACGCCAGGCAAACAAGATATGGTTTTTTATGGCGATGTTTCCACCACTCTTGATGTCCATCAAATTTTGGAGATACAGCCGCCTGTTATCACACCTACAAGAACGCTCGATTTTTGTATCCGGTATCAGGATGTATTCGAAAACGTATATGAAAGAACACTTAAAGTCATTGTTGATTTCGAAGGGATCGTTGAAGACGAATTCAGCCCGCCGAAGCTCATAAAACGGAGCGCTTATTTCGACCTATGATCCAATCTGCGCCGCCCGCCGGGTTCCCCCGGCGGGCTTTTTCTTTCTCACAGGCACAGACTCAAAAACTTCTTCATGTCCTCTTCCCCTCCTCCCCATCGTACACCTGTACTACCCGCACTGGCCCGAACTGTTCCAGGGCCAGTGCGACTGTTTCCTTGGTCACCAGAGGATCTCCGTAGTCCTCGATATCGATCACAATGCGGATCATCACACCACGATCACCCAGTCATCGGTCAGGATGTCCGTCTGACTTGCTAACCATGGCACGACGTTGCCATTTGCGGTCTTCATGGCGATGTATGCGCCGTAGTCCACCTTGCCATCCTCTGCGGCGATAGACTTCGCAGCGTCAGTTCTGGCAAGATAGCGGCCCTCCGGAACGTAGTAGAGGAACATGCCCTTTCCGTTCCAACCCTTGCGCGCGATTTTGCAGCCCTTCTTGGCCGCCTCAATGGCAAGCCCGAAGTTCATGCCGTCGGTCAGACGGTACGCTTCCTCGAACACGTCCTTGGGACTCCAGCTCTCGTAGCCGTCCGCATACCGGACCCGGTATCCCATGTCCACCGTCTGGTAGTCCGCAAAGGCCTCTCCGGCGTCTGTGACGATCTTCGGCGCCTCGCCCTCATTGGATACCCGATAAGCAGGCTCCGCCTCGATCAGCTTCGTTCCGATGTACTTGTCCATAAAATTTCCTCCTTTTTATTTGAAAAGCAGTTTCTCTGTTCTCCTGCATTTCTTATAATTCTTGCATCCTAACCTGCATAAAAACGGGCGTGGGATCAAATGTCTATCAAGAGAACACATTTCGACAAACACTCCCATATTGAGTGCTCTCAAATCAATCACACAGTGTACGCAACTTTTGCAATGCCGCATCAGCCCTCACCACCTTTCCCGGCCAGCGCCGCATACTTCATCATCATTCCTACTTAAGTCCTTCCGAAGTTTTTCTTTTTTTTACAGCTGGCATATCCTTTGTAACTCGAATAAAATCCCTGATTCGTTCTTCTATCTTGTGTCGCCCATATATAAATTGTTTTCATCGGATTGTAATAAATCCTACCTTCTGCTTGTCTATCAGCAATTCGATTTTGATAAAACGAAACCGCTTGAATACCAAATTCATGCCGCAGCATTTCAAGGCTTAGATTTTCAGGTATATCAATTCTTTTCTCTGTTTTCACTTTACACTCCCATTCCTCTGAATCCGGCTCGTATCGTCCGGCACATAAAGTGGACATGCCTTGATTGCATAAGTGTCCATAATAACAGGGCCACTCTTATGACTTCCGAAGTTTTTCCGTATAGGATTTGCAATCCATCCCGGAACAGGTTCAAACCTTGGTTTCTTTGTATCATGGTTCAACTCTGTCCACGAACAGCCACCGCAGGCATTCTGGCAACTCCAGCACAACTGCCCTGATACCTCATGCTCAGACAAATTCATGCCATCTCAGCCTTTCCCGGCCAGCGCCGCCTCTTTGCTGATTCGCTCGAACTCGACCACCCACATCCAAGGGTTGGCAGCCCAGCCGTAGGCGGAAAGATCGGCGGGCTTAATGGTGGTGTCCCAAACCCCAGAAAATCTATCCCTGGCCCGCACTCCCTGTATAACAAGGTCTCCTTGCTCGGCTATGGTTAATTGCACCCCTTCTTTCAGGCAGTCTATAAGGCGCATTTCCTGCAACCTCTCCACCCGCACATCCGTAACCCGCAGGAACAGTCGGGCGGCCTCCTTCGGCATATGGATGGAGGGGCGCCACTTTATGGGCAATCCTACGCCTTCCCCGATTCCCCGCTCCACATCTGCTTTATATATGTACCGTTTCGGGCGGACGAGCACAGGGCTCCATGTCTCACGCACATACAGGATGTCGCCGGGTTGATAAGGGCACGGGTAGGTTGGTGGGTAACTATCGCCGGTCCATTGGTCAACGAAAGCGATTGGCGTTCCGTCAGCTTCGCAGTCCCAGGCGTTTACGATGTCTTTGTTCTTAATGGCTCGCCGGGTAACGGTCTTGCGGCCGTCCAGGATAGCACGAACCATATCGGTGTTAAGCAGGATTGGCAACACTCTCATGCATACTATCTCCTTTCTCCTTTAGCGCCTTTTCCGCCTCCTTGCGGGTCAGGAAGACGGTTTTGCCGATTTCGTAAAAAGGAATGTCGATATACTCTACGTTGTCGAAAAGCTGTGCACGGAGGTATCTCTCTGTTTTATATCCGAAAAAACACACAACGATTGCTTCTTTTCCGCCCACCCAGACATGGTCTCCAGCCTTGCACGGAAGCACCACCTGCCGTCCGGCCTTCTCAGCCTGAAGAAGATCTGCGTGATGCTCAAAAAACTCTACGGCCCTGTCAAAGCTTCGGTCCTCGTGGAGCATGGTGTTTTGACAGGAATAGCACTTCATCTGATACACTCGGTTTTCCTCGTATGTAATACGGGCTTCCTTACCACACCAGGGACATTTGATAATTTTTAACACCGTTGCTCACACCTCCTCCATCAACTCCAAGCACTTCCTGTAATTCCCCCGCAGCGCCTGGAACGCATCCGCGTCCCCGCCGGCGTCCGGGTGCATGACCTTTGCCAACTGTCTGTACCGGCTCCGGACCTCCTCCGCACTCTCTGGCCGTCTGAAAAATCCCAGACTGGCAAAGCACGGCTCCAGCCCCGCCGCTCCCTCCGGCAGCGATGGCAGACCGCTGACGATCTCCGCAAAGTCGAACAACCCCCGGCTGGACGCCCGGGCCAGGTCCTCCAGCATCAGCACGACCTGGGCGAACAGGTCCGAGACACATACAATGCGCTCTCCACGTCTGGCGGCGTCCTCCAGGCTCTTCTCAAACCGGAAGGCCCGCCCCCTGCAGATCAGCTCCACAAAGCAGCTCTGCCGCGTCCAGTCGTAGTTGAACTTCTCCACGCCGATCTTCTCTATCACCGTCCGCAGTTTTTTCTCATACTCCTCAAAGCCTCCGGAATATAACTTCTTGCCCGCCACGCTCAATTCCTCCTTTTATTTCGGTTTCCCCCACATTTTGGCCATTTTCTCCCGTGTCTGGGCATCCGCCGCCCGGTAGTCCTCCCACATATCCGCCGTCCAGGCCCGCTTCTCGCCCTCCGCCAGCTCCACGGTATAGCGCTGCTGGCCCCGGATGGCGTGGGCAATGGCGGCTGCCAGCACCAGGTCGTCATGCTCTCCCTCCGCCGCCTGTGGCTTGCGGTTTTTGCCGTACACAAAGGTCAGCATCTCCCCCAGTGTCTGGAAGCTCACCACCAGCTCCGGCGCCTCCTCCATCACCGTGTGGAGGCCCGCTAGGATGATGGGCCGCGTCTTGTGGCTGGTCACCCAGCCAAACGCCTTGACCATCTCCCCTGTAAAGGTGTCAAACCTTTCACGCTGATACAGCTTGGGATAGTGCCATTCCTCCAGCTTCATCTCCGGATACGTTGAGAAGTTCACCTCCACGCCGATCAGCGCTGTGTTGTAGTAGTGGCCCAGGCAGAAGAGCTGCCGGGCGTACAGGATCTCAGAGAGCGGCTGCTGAAGCTCCGCCACCTGATGTCCGTCCGTGTTGTCCAGCACATACGCTGTGAAGCAGTCGCTGCCCTCTCCGGCAGTGTCACCGCCCAGCACATAGGGCCTCCCAGGTATCGGCTCCTCGTAGATGCGGATATACCCTTTCTCCTGGTCTGCGAATCTCCAGTTTCGCGGCATCCCGCCCTCGATCTCCGGCTCGTCGTGCTCGAACAGGCCCACCCGCAGCGGCTCCTCCGCCGCCCGCCGCCGGGCCATAATGACGTCATTGTCGAAATAGGGATCACCGGACAGCAGGAACGCCTCGTCCGGCGTGTTGGGGTACTCCTGCCGGAACAGCTGTTCGTCGCCGCCCAGATTCACCCGGATACACCACCGCCGCCAGGCAAGCTGTTTCTCGTCCAGGCCGTACTGCTCCTGGAGCTTCCGTTCCTCGTCCGTCCAGACGGTGCCGGGTTCCACAGGCTTGCGGTACTCCGGCTCCATGTACCATGGCAGGAACACCGGCCGCCAGCCGTTTGTCCCGGCCACGGCGCCGTCCCACAGCTCTTTGAACTCGTTGAAGCCGTTGGCCGTGCTCTCGATGATGACCATGGTGTTGGGATCATCCGGCACAGCCTGCATCACGCCAGCCATCAGCCCCTTCTTGTCCCCCGGCCAGAAAGCGTACTCCGACAGATGCACATTGGTCAGGGTATCAGAGCGTCCGGCCCCCTTGCCGCCGGCGGTGACACATTTGATCCTGGAGCGCAGTCCCGGCCTCCGCCGCTTCATCTCCTCGTCCCTGGTGGGATTCTCAAACACCAGCTCCTTTGCGTTGCTGTTCTTCCTCATGGGCTGAACGGGACGTGGCAGGCAGTCATAAAACAGCTTGTTCATGTTGAACAGGTTGGCCGTCGCGTCGTCCCGGTGCGCAACGATCAGCGTCCGCACCAGCGGCCGCGTGGCGGCGTCCTGAAACATCAGCGCCTCCGTCACGGTGGAGATGCCCTCCTGCCGCCCTTTCAGCACGATCAGCCGCACCGGCCGTCCGGCCTGGTGCTCCTCTTTGATGATGTTGTATAGGTTCTCCTGGGCGGGCTTGAATTTCAGCGGGACCAGCCGCTGCTTCTTATCCCGGATCATCAAAAAATTCTCGCAGTATTCCCGCGGATTCCGAATATTTACACCCATAAGCTTCACCCCGTTTCTCTGCCGGAACCCCTGCCGCCAGGGAGTCCGGCACAAATACGGCGTATGGGCGGCCAATGGCCGCCCGCCGCTTCAAAGCTGTTTTCTGTGGTCACCGCCCGGCCTCGCATTCGCTGTAAAGCCTTTTTGCTTTCTCCATGTTAAAACCCCTCCCGGCTGTACTGCCGATAACCCTGGCGATCTCGCCGTCATTTCTGCCCTCCCGGTACAGCTGCTCGGCTCGTTCCCAGTCATATTTAGGCTTTCCCCCTGACTGACGCCTCTGGTCTCTGATAAGCTGCCCCGCTTTCTCCGGAGATTCCAGCCGCTTTCCGGCCCGGAAATATGTACACGCCTCCGGCGGCTCCGCCCGACGGGTATGACCCATCAGCCAGACATAGTTACACTGGTAGCCCTTGTGGGCTTCAGCACGGAAAACACACGTTTTACATTTTGCCTTCTTCATCTTCGTCCGCCTCCAGCCTGCATGGCACCTCAATCTTCACGCGGTGCCCGCCGCCTTCCTGATTGCATCGGCCAACGCTTCCAATGCTTTCCGCATCTTCCCCTGGTTTTCCGGCGTCTCATGCTCCATGGCGTCCGCCATGCGGTTCACCGTGTCCTGGGCCTGGTTGAAGAGGACGCCGAACTTCACAAGATTCTCGTTGGAGTTGAGCTTCACCAGCTTTTCGGACTTCTCCGCCTGCTTTTTCGCCTCCCTGGCCTCCTTCTCTGCGTTCTGGAGATTGATGTTGGCCGCCTTGGCTTCCTCCCTGGCCCTCCGCAGGTCCTCTTTCAGCTTCCTGGCCTGTTCCTCCGCCGCGGCAAGAGCCTTTTCCTTGGCATCCAGAATTACCTGGCTGGACTTCCGTGCCTGGGAAAGGCCCTCCTCTCTCGCGGCGTCCAGCTCCTTCGGATCCGTCCGGTACTCCACGGCCACGTCCACCGGCTTCGACTTCAGCTCTTCCAGTTCCGCTTCCACTCGGCGCAGTTCCTCGGCTTTTGCCTCTTCTGCCTCCCTGGCCCGCTTCTGGAGTTCCTTCAGCTGGCGCACGTCCTGCTCCATCTTCTCCCGGGACTGCTCCGCCACCTCCGCCCTGGCCTTCATGGCCTCCATGGTCTGTCGGGCGGCGTCCCGCTCCTCGATAGCCTTTTTCAGCTCCTTGGCGGTCATGTCGGCCACGGACTTTTCCACGCCGTTTACGTCGTGTTTTTCCGCCGCGAACCGCTCCCGCTCTGAAACCGGCAAGGCCAAGAGCGCCAAGGCTTTGGAGGCTCCTAAATCCGCAATTTCTGCGGATTTGGAATACTCCCTGGCAAGGCGCATAAAGTCCTGTGCGGACCGCTCGGAAATGTCCACCTTTTCCCGCAGCCAGGGAAGCCATTCGCCATGGGACAGCTGTGCTTTCGCCTCGTTCAGCCGTTTGCCGATCTCAATGATGGACTGGCCCGCCTGCCGCTTGTAAAACAGGATCTCGCTCTCGATCACATCCAGCTCCCGCACCGGCGGCACCTCCGCCGCCGGCTGCCCGGTCATACCGTATTCTTCAGCCAGCAGGGCGCCATCATCCGGCTCATCAATTCCCAGCGCCACCGCCGCGGCCTTGGCGCTTGCCATCCGCTCCTGAAAATCACTCATGCGATCTTTACCTCCGTTTTCTTCTTTTCTGGCAGTTTCGGCCTGCCCTCCGGATCTCTCCGGCTTCCCTTTTTCAACCAGTCCAGCCAAGTATCCAAAAACTCCCGGTATACTTCCCTCGGATCCGGCGCAAACCGTCCTTTCGTCGTATACAAACCTTCGTTTTTATAGCCATGGATCTGCACCAGTCTGGCCCCATCCATTTCAATCGTCAAGAAAGGCTTGTCCGGCTGCTTCTCCCGGCGCATGAACAGGATCGTCACACGTCCATCCATATGCCGATGCGCATAGCCGCCCACGCAGTGCTTCAGCAGCTGTCCCTCCCTCACAATCTCGGCTTCGGATGCAGGAGCACGGATCACATAACCGTCCGCGTAATAGCCGTACTTCTTTTCCAGCTCCTGCTTTCGATCTTCATATTTCATCGCCCGAAGCCGTTTCTGTTCTTCGGCCTGTTTCTTCGCTTCTTCTGCCAGCTTCGCGCGGTGCTTTTTCGTGGCTTCCTCATGCGCCGCCCCTAAGTCCCTTGGCAGCAGCACATTTTCCCGGTGCAGTGGATATCCCGTTTCCCGGGCCGCCGTCAAATAGTCCTCCCAGGTACGCAGATTGCTTCCCATGTGGTGATGCGGCTGTCCCTTCTCCAAATAGCGAAACAGCTTTTCCGGTGGGAGTCCCCATTCTTTTGCCGCCCGCATGGTCCTGCGGATATCCGCTCCTCTTTTGATCCAGTCAGCGGCCTTTGTGACCGGCACCTTTCGTTCCAGCCTTTTATACAGCTCCAGGTTCCTGATATCCCGATTCGTTTGCAAAAACTCCCGCAGCTCCTGCTTGGACAGTCCAAACGCCTCTTCCGGCTTTCCCTTGTTCCAATCCATGGCCATGGCATTCTTGACGCCCCGGCTCACCAGATCCTTGACCGTCTCAACCATCCCCGCTTTCATCAGCATCTCGATCTGACGCGGGTAGAAGCAGCAGGCCTCCAGGAACTCCACGACATCACTGTGGCCTTTCTCCCACTGTTCCACCATGCAATACCGGAAGGGGCTTTTCTGGACTTCCTGGAGGCCGATCACATCGTATCCGGCCCCATATTCCGCATTGCAGCTGAACGGATCATGTACATGCCATTTTCCCTTCTCCAAGGGAGTGTCCTGCCTGGCTATGTTGGAAAAGGCACAGTTTCCGCCCCGCCAGGGGCGGCTGCATCCCTCTGCCAGCCCAGGCCGGAACCGGTAGATGCCGGTCAGTTTGCAGTCTGGTGTCCCGGTGAGCTGATAGCTCCCCGTATAGTGTTTTTCGCACTCATAGGCATTGGCCCAAAGCGCCCCCATCCACCACCGAAAGATGATTGCTCTCCGGTATGCAGACAGATTTTTCCGTGTCCCTGTCCTGCCCACTTCTTTGACGACCGCCTCTCTCCCGCAGTAGGGACACGGCACCATCGGCCTCTTGTCCTCCCAGTAATTTTTTGGCTCCCGCTGGTGCGGCTCTGCCATCACCCGCCGCTCTTCCCGGCTCTGTCCAATCTGATCCGGCAGTGTCACATGCCGGCGGCAGCAGGCCGTCCACAATTCCCGTGTCCGGGACCTCCGAAAGATAAAGGCGGGAAACAGGGCATTGATCCTTTCCAATTCCGCTTCACTCATAGAAGGCGCAGCCTTGGCAAAACGTTCCGTTCGTTCTTTTTCTGTCATATCGTCCTCATAACCTCCGCATCATTCGCTTTCGTCTAAGAACAAAAACTCATCCGTTCCGGTATTCGTCCTCTCCCCCACGCGGCAAGCCGAGCAGGGCGCCCCGTTTCCCCTTACAGGAAGTCCGCCAAATTCAGCAGTACAGCCTTCCGGCCGCTCTCCTGATCCGGCTCCCGCACATTGGCGCACAGGTCGATCTCCATCCGGAACCGGATATCCGCCCCTGGGAAATAGAACTGTACCGCCCGGCGATACGCCTCCAGGTCTGATATCCCCTTCCCGCAGTTCCGCGCCACGGCTTTCATGCAGTCCGCAAATGTCCCGCCCTGGACTACCGCCTGGGCAAATTCTTCATCCTGCCTACAAAACTCTTCCAAAGCCTCCCGAACACTGTCCCGCATGATCATGGCATATCGGTCATACGTTCCAGCCCGATATTCCTCATTCAGCTTGTTTACCGCTTCCTCAATCATCTGTTTTTACCTCCGTTTTATATGCGCTCCTCCGGGAGCGTCACATGACCTTTCCCAGCCGGTAAGCCCTGGTCAGTCTCCGCCGCAGGTGCTCCTCCTCCAGCTTCTGATCCTTCTGGCACATGGCGCACATTGGCGGCGCCCCGTAGTAGGTTTTTCCGCACCGGCAGCAGACATTCCGCGGCGCCCCTACGATCTTCTTCTTCAGCTCGCAAAGGGAAGCCACCTCCCGCCATGGCACGCCCCAGAACCGCGCCGCCGCCACGGTCGCCAGTTCCCAGCTGTCCGCGATCACCCAAGCGTCCGTGTGTCCCTCGCAGCCAACCTCCCACAGGATGTCCCTGTTTTTCTTCGCCGCCAATTCCTTCACCTCTCCGTTGTCCTCACAAACTCCACTTCATTCTCTTCCGCTGTTGGCGGAAGAGAACACCTTACCGTTTCCTGATCTCGTTCCGCCGTTTGCTATCCAATGCGTATTCCCGTAATATCTGTCTCCCCTGCCGTTCCACGGCAGTCCCGCGGCGCTTCTCTTCCAGCGCGTCCTGTACATTGCCCCACCCGGTACATTTCCAGGTCCCGTCCGGATTCCGTCCATGACAGCCGACGCAGCGCCTCTCGCATCCATTGCAAGGGTGCTTCTCCATCAGTCCCAGTCCTTTGCAACGCACAGTGCCTGGTGGATCTGTTCCCCGCAGCTCATCCCCGTCCATGCGCTGTTGGCCCGCATGGTCAGCAGCAGGATGGCCGTCAGAGCCACCAATGACAACAGGATGACTTGTTCTGCTGTCAGACCGCCCCCTGGCCTCTGGCCGCGATAACGTCCGTCAGCACGCCTCATACTCCGGCTCCTCCCTCTTGTAGATGGCCCATGCCTCACGCTCGATATAATCCTTCTGATCCCAATCAATAAGTCCGATGGTACGCATCGAAGCTGCAATGCCGCAGACTTCACCGTAGAACATCAAGGCAGTTGGCTGATTACCTTTGTCAGCGGCCTTTTTGATTCGCTCTTTTCGGTCTTCCAGCAGCAAACGGAACTTCTCCTGCATCTCGCTCTTTTTCATGCTTGTCCTCCTTTATCCCAGGCCGGAACCCTCCCGGCCGACCTCGGCCCAGCGGAACGGGCCTCGGATGCCCCGGCGGGAATATGCCGGGCCTACATCAATCCCCGCCGGATCAGCTCTTCGCACTTCTTCAAGATTGCCTGCCGGCGCCGCTCCTGTGCCTCTTCCGTGATGCACGGATCCAGCACCGTCACCCTGGCTGACCCGTTCTTTTCCCCGAAGTCCACGGTGTACTCGCTTCGGAGATATGACTTCCCGTCGATCTGTACGATTGACTTTTCATCCAAGGCGATCCACCTCCTTCGTTCAGCCTATGGCCCGCCCGGTTTGTCCTATGAGATAGCCTGATAAATAAGCTCCAGGATTGCTTCTGCAATTTCCTGTGCCTTTTTCTCTTTTTCTTCCGTGAGACTTTCGGTATATCCCGGCTTGATACCCGCTGAAACCTTCGCAAGATAAGCAACCCGGTCCCATACCTTCGATGCCGTCTCTTTGCTGACTTTCTCGCACAGCTTTCCTAGCTTCAGCTTAATGTCAGCCGCACCGTCTCTTTTTTCATATATCCAGCCATCGGCTATCCACTTCCGGCGGACCACCGCAAGATAGTCTCTTTCTCCGCTTTTCATCCGGATTTCCTCCATTTATGAACAGTCTGTAAAACATTTGTTCGCCTAATACCATAATTTCACGCAATGTGATACGCTCTTTGCATCAACCAAAACAAAAGGAGGTGAAATTATGGTGTATTTCATTACCTACGATCTGAATAAAGCTGGGAAAAACTATGATGGCGTTTACCAAGCCATCAAGGACGCCTCCACCGGAGCATGGTGCCATTATTGGGATTCTTCATGGCTTATCAAGTCCAATTACACGTCCGCAGACTCTGTATTTGAAAAAATAAAACCGCATTTAGATTCAGATGATAGGTGCCTAGTCATTGAAGTCAAAAATAACAAGCAAGGCTGGCTTACTAAAAAGCAATGGGACTATATCAACAACAACATTTTTGGTTCCTGATTTCATCCTCTGCATCGTGTGGGATGAACGGTTCCCGTTGCCGCTCTTGTAGTTGCGATACAAGAGCGGCAATTTCTTTTTCACTCCCTTGAATAATAATTGCTTCCATTTGAATTCTCCTCTTTGAAAATCCACGTTTCGTGTACTTATTCATTCTGTCTTTATATCTTTTTCCTTGCAAAAATTGCACTATGCAACTTTTTCGGCAAAAAAATATGTGCAAAAGTCTGTTTTTTGAATTTCAAGTAGTTTTGCTATTTCCCATGCCTCGTCTAAGTAAAGCGGTCGCTTATTATTTAATTTTTGTGACACCGTGGGTTGTTTGCATTTTAAAACCTCTGCTACCAGTTTTTGTGAAACACCTCTTTCTTCCATTCTTTTCTTAATTCTAATTGTGTCAACCACTGTTTTTCCTCCTTTCTGTTTGTTGCGCTATGCAATTTTCTTTACATTAACATTAAAATCCATATCTGTCAATAGCGTTGCGCAATTTTTTTAAAATTATATTGCACTGCGCAAATTTTTGTGTTATAACTATTACGTCATGAAATTATACGGAGGTAAATTGAATGCCAGATTATGACGTTAAAATGATTGGACACAGAATAAAAATCCGGCGTAAAGAATTAGATATGACACTCGACGAAATAGCTAATGCCACTAATGTTGCACGGTCTACGATCCAACGATATGAAAATGGATTAATTGAACGACCTAAAGTTCCCGTGCTTCATGCTATTTCCAATGTTCTTGGTGTTAATCCAGATTGGCTTCTTTGTATTAGCGATCAAAAGGAATCCGAAGATGCTTGGAATTGGGATAGTTCTTACCTAAAACAACTTCGAGAAAATAATAATTACACACAAGAAGAACTGGCCGAAAAGCTTGGAATTCCTACGTCGCGTTATAAGGCTATTGAAGATGCTATTATTCTTCCAACTGTGCCTCTACTTTGCAACATGGCAATTACTCTTTGCACATCTGTTGACCTGATTTTGCAACTTGAAGCACCATGTGATAATCCCCAAATCCTTTCAGAAGAAGAAAAGCTGTTAAATATTTATCGTCATGTAAACTCTAAAGGCAAAGTACAAATTATGAAGCAAGCAGAATACACGCTTCAAGATAAGGATTTTATCTTTCCCAACACTCAAAACGCATCCGACAAATCGGCCGGGTAATCTATGTTGATTTCCAAAAAAAGTAGGTGTCCTCTATGCGACATAAGGAATTTCCTATCGAAATTTTAATCTATGTTATTGTTATTCTGTTTTGGCTCGGTTTATATATTTATGATTGCGTCAAACTTCATCGTATCCCATCATGTTTCAAAAGTGTTCGTGAAAAGTGGTGGATATATGCCTTAGCCATTATTACCATAATTCTTGTCTTGTCTCAGTTAAAGTCGTGTGCTTCTGAGCTTTATGATCGTGGGTATGAATCCGGTTACGAAGCTGGTATCGAAGAAGGTATTGCATTAGCAAAAGAAGATCCTGCAAATTATTTAGATTGGTAAGGTGATCCCCCATGCTCCGCGAACAACAATCGCCCCAGCAAAAAATAAAAGCCGCCCGGTTTCCCATAGCGGCGAACTTGACAGTATAAATTGAAAGGAGCTCAGTCATGGAACGGATCTACCACCAGCTTGCCGACCTGGCTCGGAAGCACGGTGCCCGCCGGCTGGTGCTGTTTGGCTCCCGGGCCAGAGGGGACTTCCACCAGCGCAGTGACATCGACCTGGCTGTATACGGTATGCCAGAAAAAAACAGGAGCGCTTTCTGGATGGAGGCGGAGGAGCTTCCCACGCTGCTGAAACTGGATATCGTTTATATTTCCCCCGGTATGAACCCTGATTTTCTATACAATATTGAAAAGGATGGTATCACACTTTATGCTGCAAAAAGTTGAAAACTATAAAAACGCTCTCACACAGTTGGAGGAGGCTATTCAACGCTATCAAAAAGCGCCGGAGGACTCCCTGTATCGGGACGGTCTGATCCAGCGTTTCGAGTTCACCGTGGAGCTGGCTTGGAAGTCCATTAAGGAATATCTGGAAGACCAGGGCATGGTGCTCTCCATCGCGTCGCCCAGGGGGATCTTAAAAGAGGCCTTTGCCGCCGGTATCTTAGATGATGGTGAGCTGTGGAATGAAATTCTGACCGCCCGCAATCTGACCTCCCACGTTTACGATGAAGCGACCGCCGTGGGTATTGCCCAGCAGATCTGCACGAAATTCCTGCCCCCGCTGCAAGCCCTCATGCGCATTTATGCGCACTCATAAGTAAAGACGCCTGCGCTTTAAGGAGGTGATCCCCCATGCTCCGCGAACAGTTAGAACTTTATAAACGCATCGGCCGCTGGGTACGCGCCGCCATCTACCTTCGCAAATCCCGGGCGGAGGAGCACATGAGCCTGGAGGAGACGCTGGGCCGCCACTTAGCCGCCCTGACGGCCTACGCTGAAAAATACGGTTTCCTGGTGGAAGAGGCAGATATCTACAAGGAAGTGGTCTCCGGTGAAAGCCTGTTTGCCCGCCCTGAAATGCTCCGGCTGATGGAGGCCGTCAGCGCCGGGCAGTACGAAGCGGTCCTCTGCATGGATATGCAGCGTCTGGGCCGCGGCGGCATGTACGACCAGGGCTTCATTTTGGATACCTTCAAAGGCTCCGAAACGCTGATCGTCACACCGGACCGCATCTATGACCTGACAAAGGAGCTGGACGAGGAAGCCGCCGAGATGCAGACCTTCCTTTCCCGCAGCGAATACCGCATGATCACCAAGCGCCTCCGCCGCGGCACGCTTCAGTCCGTCCAGAACGGCGCCTACATGGCAAACGCCCCCTTCGGCTACAAAAAAGTCCGTGTCAATAAGCTGCCCACCCTGGAGATCGTCCCGGAGGAAGCCGAATGTGTCCGGCAGATCTTCCAGCTCTATGCTGACGGAAACGGCTGTACCAGGATTGAACAGGCCATCAACGCCATGGGCTTCCATGGCCGCCGCGGGAGCCGCTTCAACCGCAACACCGTCCGTCTGATTTTGGATAACCCCGTCTACATAGGAAAGATCCGCTGGGACAAAACCTCCACCGTCAAATCCGGCATTGGCCCGGACCGGACAAAAAAGGTCATTTACAACACATCCGACAAGATCCGGATCATCGACGGCCACCACCCTCCCATCATCGATCAGGCGCTGTGGGATGCCGTGCAGGCCCGCCGCAAGTCCCGTTACTTCTACGTGGACAACAAACACGTCGCCAGCCCCTTGGCCGGCATGGTCCATTGCTCCAAGTGCGGCCGCCTGATGAATATGCAGGGCAAAAACAAAGGTGTCCCCTATCTGCTCTGCCCCACAAAGGGCTGCTCCGCCGGGGCCAAATTCTCCTTTGTGGAGCAGGCGGTCCTCCGCCAGATGCAGGATATGGTCAAGGACCTGGAACTGGAAGCGGCCCGGCAGTCCCCGCCGGATGTATCCAGACTCCAAACAGCTCTCTCCAAGATGCAGGCCCATCTGGAAAAGCTGGAGGAGCGCCGGAACCGCCTGTATGGACTGTTGGAGGACGGCACCTATACCCGCGCCGTGTTCTCTGAGCGTATGCAGGTCCTCGTCCAGGAGGAGACCAGCCTTCACGACACGATCTCCGCCCTGGAAAGCGAGATCCGCGTGGCGCTGTCCAGAAATCAGGAAAAGCAGCTGGCCCAGTTGAACACCGTCCTGGAGCAGTACCAGGACGCCCCCCTCCCCGGTAAAAAAGCCCTCCTGCAATCCATCATTGCGGACATCCAATACACCAAAGAAAAAAAGACGAAGCCCGCAGACTTCGCCCTCTCCATCAAACTGGTTGATTTTATTTAACTCTTTTCCTCTAAGATGCTTCTTGCTATTCACGGCAGGAATCATAGATTTTCCTGGTATGGATGCAAACCGCCTCACGGATGCCGCCGGCGTCCTCGATGGGACCGGGCATGACTTTATCGGGCATTGCAATACCTCCTAAATAAGTAACTGGTGAAAGAGCGAAGCCTTTCAATCCAGTGTATGCGCCAGTCGGCAGGAGGTGTGAAAACAACAGCGGGCCAAAAGGCCCGCTGTCAAAACATCTTATTGATAGGTCAGGGTGCTGGTCTTGGGACTCATGACGCAGACATAGCTGGTCCCCTGCCCCAGTGTCAGCGGTGTGCCGTCCTCCAGTTTGTAGACAAACTGGCTGTTCCGGTCCGCCTTGCTCCACTGGATGGGCACGGCTCTGCCGCCGCAGAAATAAGTCCCCTTGCCGCTGCCGGTGAGCTTCACGGTCAGGCGCCCCGCCGTATCGCCGGAGATCACGGAGACGGCCGTCTCCAGGACCAGCACGTTGGTGACGCCCACCTGCTCCCCGGTGTTGCCGTCCACGTACTCGGTCCCATACTGCCCCACCATATATTTCCCGGAGGCGGCGTCATAGTCAAAGGTTCCGGTCTTATAGCTGGAGAATTTCAACGTCACATGCTCCGCTGCCGTGCCGCCCGCGGGAGTCCCGTTCTCGGCAAAGGCCTGGGTGTACGTATAGCCGTCCCTGTGCTCGGTGCGGAAGCGGCCCTTGGCCAGATAGTCCAGAATGTTCTGCCCGGAGGTCAGCAGGCTGTGCTCGTAGCCGGCGGTCTTTCGCCGCTCCGGGTCCCGCCAGAAGATCTTTGCGTCAGAGCCGCCGTTGACGCCGTCCATATTGTCCACGCCCCAGGCGGGGATATCGGCGTAGGCCTCCGGACTGCCGCCGGCGTGGACCAGCAGCGCGTCGTGGCCCAGGGCCAGCTCCAGATAGTAGGCCCGGGTGGACCGGATGCTGCCCAGTGTCTCAACGCCCTCCAGCGTCTGGTAGACGCCCACCATCCGGGTGATGCCGCCCTCGGCGGGGATCTCGTAGATGATGTCCGCCAGGGACTGCCCCAGCTGGGGCTGGGCCGCTTTCAGGTTGTTGAACATCACCGCCACCGGGCGGTCGTTTTCATATTTCGGCTCCATGGGCAGGCCCGTCAGCGGATTTGTCCCCGCGGGCACATAGGGTTCCGGCTCCGGCTCGGGTTCCTGAATCGGCTCCTCTATGGGCTCCGGCTCCACCACAGGCTCCACAGGTTCCTCCTGCTTTCCGCATCCCGCCAGCCCCAGCAGCATCACTGCCGCCAGCAGCACCGCCAACATCCGTTTTCTCATCCTGCCGCCGCCCTTCATATGATGATGGTTAACCATATGATACCAGCGGAGGCCGGGAGCGTCAAGGCAAATTCCGACCTTTTTCGCGGTTTCTCCCGCCTTGGCCGCACAGGCAGGCAGATAAAGTCTGTCTTATCATGAAGTTCCTCATCAGCGCAGCGGAGGCGCAGGCATGATTTTTTGATTTCACTCTGTACAAATGGCTACCAGATGCGGTATACTATATATAAATACGAAACAACATCTGGAGGTGTTGCCCATGGCAGGCCGCGGATTCATCCACGATAAGCTGGAGATCAAATTTCTCATTCTCTACATCACCGCCCGTGTCATCGAGCCGATCCCCTTTGACACCGTGCTGGACCTGACGATGTGCGACGATGCCATCGACTATTTTGACTTCTCCGAATGCCTTGCGGACCTGGTGAAGACGGAGCACCTGACGCTCTCCGAGGACGGCCTGTACGCTATCACGGAAAAGGGCCTGCGGAACAGCGGCATCTGCGAGTCCAGCCTTCCCTATTCCGTGCGCCTGCGTTGCGACAAAAACCTGATCGCCTGCAACCGCAGGCTCCGGCGGAAGAGCCAGGTCCGGGCCACCACAGAAAAGCGGCCCAATGGCACCTATACGGTGAACCTATGCCTGGACGACGACATGGGCAGCGTCATCGACCTGAAGCTGATGATGGTGCGGGAGGACATGGCCAAGGTGCTGATGGAGCGCTTCCGCAAATCCCCGGAGAAGCTGTACAACCAGATCATGAACCTGCTCCTCAGCGACGAAGAGGAATAGGGCAAGAACGATCCCCCTGTATCCCTGAGAACTCCCGGATACAGGGAGATTGTTTTCCTTGTCAAGACTTGTATTCCGATGATGGCACCCGCCAGGATCATCCCTTGCTTTCAAGCAAATGAGAACGTCGTAAAGCTGCAACAACAGGTTTATATAGAATCATAGTAATCGCTGCATTTAAGCCGCCTTTAATCAGGTTAAAAGGCAAAAAAGCCGGAATTAGTAACTCTACGACTGCTTCTTGTGAACAGCCCATGTAAATGGGAGCAATTAAATAATTCCAAAGCAGCATCACCGGGACCATACATCCCCACCCACAAAATAGTCCAACAACAGCTCCCGACATTTTGCGTTTTCTCTTGTAAACAAATGCCGCAGTACACGCAAAGGAGCAGCTTGAAATGACATTCATCAGGAAACCCAAAATACCATTTTCACTGATCGTAACCATCTCAGCCAAGGAAACGATCAAGGCGATGGAAAACGAGGTAAGTGGTCCGAAAATCAATCCGCCAATTGCAATGATAATATCCTTTGGGTCATACTTCAAAAAGAGCACAAGAGGAACGCGGCCAACTGTGGTAGCGGCATAGGCAAGAGCACAGAGCATACCTATGGTTGTGAGTTTTTTTGTTTTACTGTTCATGGAAAATACCTCCTAAAAAATTAACACCTAAAAGCAATGAAATGCCTTTAGGTGTTATCGTTTTAAGATGTATTGAAAATGTCAACAAAGCATTTATCAGATAGACAGAAAAGTGCATAAAGTCAGAATAATTCTAACAAATTCAATACACCTTCTTTAATCCAGACTATACTGTCGGTTTTGGACTTTCACCAAATCAGCTTTTACACGCTCGCGGACTTTACCGCCGATCGGGAATTTCACCCTGCCTTGAAGACATTCATTCTATTCAGTTGTCGCTCCTCATTATAAATATATTTTCCGTTAATGTCAATGAAAATATGTCATTTTACCACCACATTGGCCTCGCCCAGCGTCTCCCTGGCCTCCTCCACCAGAGCCTTGTGGAGCAGGACACTGCTGCCATAGACCTTGCGGGTGTCCGCCATGACCATTTTCACCGGCGTGGTGCCGGGGAACATGTTGAATACCAGCCTCATGTGCCGCACCGCCGGGTCCTCGATGCTGGGGAATTTCAAAAACAGCGTGCTCCCCTCCGCCAGCTTCTCCTTTCTGGCCCGGAAAACCGGCTCCGGCGGCAGGCCGCCGTCCACGGTGGACAGCGGATAGGCGGAGTCGCACATGATCTGGGGGGCCTTTTCGTCCCGGACAGACAGCCTGCCCTTCACCACCACCGCCTGATTCTCCTTCAAATAAGCGCCGCATGCGTCCAGCACCCGTGAAAAGCACAGCAGCTCCATGGAGGCGGTGTCGTCCTCCACCACCACATAGGCCATCAGGCTGTTGTTCTTGGTGGTCTTGGTCTTGCTGGAGGTAATCACACCGGCGATGGTGACGCGCTGTCCGTCGGCGAACCGGGTGGGGCCGCCCTCCTGCGCAAAGTCCTCCAGGATCGAACCGATGGTGGGTGCGTTCAATTTTTTTACCGTGTTCCGGTAGGCGTCCATGGGGTGGCCGGAGAGGTACAGTCCGGTGGTCTCCTTCTCCATATTCATCAATTCCTGAGCGGTGTACTCCGGAATATCCGGCAGGGGGATCTCCTTCACAGTGGCTGCGCCGCCTTCTATCCCGGCTGCCATAGAGAAGAAGTCCATCTGTCCCTCCAGGTTCTGCCGCTGCTGTGCGGCGGTGGAGTCCATGACCTTCTCATAGACCTGGATCAGCTGGGAGCGGCGGGCGCCGAAGCCGTCGAAGGCGCCGGAGCGGATCAGATTTTCCACCGCCCGCTTATTCATGTCGCTGCCGATCATCCGGCTGCAAAAGTCGTTCAGAGACGTGAAGGGCGTCTTCTCCCGCTCCCGCATCACGGCTTGAATGAAGCCCCGGCCGATGTTTTTGATGGCCACCAGGCCGAACCGGATGCCTCCCTCCTCCACTGTAAAGCAGTCGGAGGAGCGGTTGATGTCCGGCGGCAGCAGGGCGATGCCGCAGTCCTTGCACTCGTTGATATAGCCCGCCACCTTGTCGGAGTTGTCCAGTACGGAGGTCAGCAGGGCCGCCATGTACTCCTTGGTGTAGTGGCACTTAAAATAGGCTGTCTGGTAGGCCACCACGGCATAGGCCACGGCGTGGGCCTTGTTGAAGGCGTACTCCGCAAAGGCGTCGATCTCCTCGTAGACCGCCTTGGCGGTCTCCTCCGGGACGCCGTTGGCGACACAGCCGGCAATGCCGCGCTCCGGATCGCCGTAGATAAAGAACTGGCGCTCCTTTTCGATCTGCGCCCGCTTTTTCTTGCTCATGGCCCGGCGCACCATGTCCGCCTGGCCCAGGGAATACCCGGCAAGCTGCTGGAAGATCTGCATGACCTGCTCCTGATAGACAATGCAGCCGTAGGTCATGGAGAGGATGGGCTCCAAAGACGGATGCTTGTAGCTGATGAGCCTGGGATCGTGCTTGCAGGCGATGAACCGGGGGATGGAGTCCATGGGACCGGGGCGGTACAGGGCGATGATGGCGGTGATGTCCTCGATGTTCTGGGGTTTCAGGCCCACACATACCCCCGTCATGCCGGAGGACTCCATCTGAAACACGCCGGAGGTCTGGCCCCGGGAAATCATCTCCATGGTCTCCCTGTCGTTCTCAGGGATATTCTCCAGACGGAAATCCGGCTGGCGTGTCTGGACCATCTTCACCGCGTCGTCCAGCACCGTCAGATTCCGCAGACCCAGGAAGTCCATTTTCAGAAGGCCCAGCTCCTCCAGCGTCGTCATGACGTATTGGCAGACCACGGACTCGTCGTTTTTCGCCAAAGGCACGTATTCATAAACAGGCCGTCTGGTGATGACCACGCCGGCGGCGTGGGTAGAGGCGTGGCGGGGCATTCCCTCCAGGGCTTTGGCGGTGTCGATGAGTTTTTTCACCGTCTCGTCGGTCTCATACTGCTCCCGGAGCGGCTTGATCAGACGGAGCGCGTCATCCAGCATATAGGGCTTTCCATCCGGCTTTCTCCCCACCGGGATCTGCTTGGCGATGACGTCCACCTCCGCATAGGAGACGCCCATCACCCGGCCCACATCCCGGATGACGGCCCGGGCGGCCATGGTGCCGAAGGTGACGATCTGGGCCACGTGGTCATCGCCATACTTCCGGCGGACGTAATCCACCACTTCCTCCCGGCGGGTGTCGCCGAAGTCCATGTCGATATCCGGCATGCTCACCCGCTCCGGGTTCAAAAAGCGTTCAAAATACAAGTTGTACCGCATGGGCTCGATGTCGGTGATCCCCAGGCAGTAGCTGACGATGGAACCCGCCGCGCTGCCGCGCCCCGGTCCCACGGGGATGCCCGCGCCTTTGGCGTAGTGCACGAAGTCGGAGACGATGAGGAAGTAGTCCGTAAAGCCCATCTTCTCGATCATGTCCTGCTCGTACTGAAGCTGGCCCCGGTACTGGTCATCATCACCGTAGCGGGCCTGATAGCCCTCGTCACAGAGCTTTTTCAGATAGGAGAAGCTGTCATAGCCGGGAGGCAGCTGGAATTCCGGCAGGTGGTACTTGCCGAAGGTGAATTCCAGATTGCACATGTCCGCGATCTTCGCCGTGTTCTCGATGGCGCCCTCGTAATCCTCGAACAGCTCCGCCATCTCCGCCTCGCTGCGGAGATAGAAATTCCGGGGCTCGTATCGCATCCGGTTCTCGTCGTCCAGCGTCTTGCCCGTCTGGATGCACAGCAGAACGTCGTGGGCCTCGGCGTCCTCCTTCCGGAGGTAGTGGGCGTCGTTGGTGCACACCAGGGGGATGCCCGTCTCCTCGTGGATGCGGAGCAGATGGCGGTTCACCACAGCCTGGTCCCGAATGCCGTGGTCCTGGAGTTCCAGGTAAAAGCGGTCCGGGCCGAAGATCTCCGCCATTTGCAGGGCATAGTTTTTCGCGTTTTCATACTCCCCGTTCCGCAGCATCCGGGGGATCTCCCCCGCCAGGCACGCGGACAGGGCGATCAGGCCCCCGCTGTGTTCCTTCAGCAGGGCCAGGTCGATGCGGGGCTTGATGTAAAAGCCCTCCGTCCAGGCCATGGACACCATGTAGGAGAGATTCCGGTAACCCTCCTCATTCTCGCACAGCAACACCAGATGGCGGCTCTCGGCATCGAACTCGTGGATCTTCTCAAACCGGGAGCGCCCCTTTGGCGTCACGTACACCTCGCAGCCGATGATGGGCTTGACGCCCTCCGCCTTGCAGGCCCGGTAAAAATCGATGACGCCGTACATCACGCCGTGGTCCGTGATGGCGCAGGCCTCCTGCCCCATGGCTTTCACCACCTTGGGCAGGTCCTTGATGCGGCACGCGCCGTCCAGCAGGCTGTACTCCGTATGGACATGTAAATGGACAAAGGACATCTGTTCTCTCCTTCTGTGTTCAGCGGCCGCGGGTATTCACCCGAAGCCGCATCAGTGCTTTCACATCCTCTAAAATTTCCGGTGTGGTCACATCCACCATCAGCCACCGGCCCATTTTGGAGGAGGCGGTCCGGTGGTACAGATCCTGGGTATAGGCCGTGCAAACCGGCAGTAAGGCCAGGGCGGCGTCCTCGTCTTTGGGGCTGACGGACACCATGGCTGTCACAAAGCCGGAGCGGACATACACGGTGCAGAGAGACCGGCTCCCTTTCTTAAACTTCATATTCCAGCCCGGTTCCAGACCGCACCGGCTGTATTCCGTCCTGGGCGCCGTGCCGTACTGTTCCGCTAGAAACGCCTTCAGCTCCACCCACAGGGGGCTGTCCACGTAGGCATCGATCTCCTCCTGGGTGGGCTGAGCGGTCTGGGGATACCGTTCCGCCCAGCTCATGCCTGCTGCCGCTCCGCCAGCATCTCCTCCACGATCTCCACGGCGGTGACGACCATGATGTCGCAGTGGCCCGTCAGGCCCATGGCCTTGGCGGCGGGAGTGGTGTCGTCGGGGACGAATTGGTTTTTCAGCAGATCCCGGCAGCGCAGGGCGCCGAACTTCTCAGAAAAGCGCTTTTGCAGCTCCCTGGACAGCGCCGTCGTCCGCTTCTTGCTGCTCACGGGATCGGAGGCGTCCACCGGCGTCACCATTCCCAGTGTCATGACAGCACCTGCGATGGCACCGCACAGCTCGCCTGTCCCGGCGCCGCTGCCAAAGCCGCCGCCGATGTCAAAGCTGGCCTGCTCGCTGAGTCCGGTCAGGTCGGAAAACGCCGCCAGCACGCTCTGGCAGCAGTTGAAGCCCCTCTTGTGATAGGCATTGGCAAGTTCAAAACGATTTGTATTCATGCTTTTTGCGCTCCTCTTTTCGATTTTTCAATTCAGATCCTTACAGCGCCCGGCGCAGACGGAAAAACAGCACAGCGGTCCCAGCTCTATATCCCTCTTGCCAGCTCCATGATCTTCCGCAGGCGGTGGTTCAGGCAGGACTTCGTCACCGGAGGATCGAATTCCTCCGCCAATTCGCTGAGCGTCAGCTCCGGGTTCTCCAGCCGGAGGGCCGCCGTCAGCTGCAGCTTGTCCGGCAGCTGTTCCAGCAGGCCCGCTGTCCGGAGCTTCCGGATGGCCTCCATCTGCTCCTGGGCCGCCTCCACCGCCTTGTCCAGGTTGGCGCTGTCACAGTTGAGCCGGCGGTTCACGCTGTTGCGCAGATCCTTTTCCAGCTTGGCGGACATGATCTTCATGGCCGCCACCGGCGCACCGATCAGGGTGAGAAAGTCCTCGATCTGGTCGCTCTGCTTGAAGTAGGTCACAAAGCTGCCGTTGCGGGCGATGCTCTTGGGCGGATAGCCGCACTCCCGCAGCAGCACCTCCATCTCCCGGCTGGCCTGGAGGTGGAAGGTGGTCAGCTCCAAATGATACCGTTTCAGCGGGTCCGTGATGCTGCCGCCGGCGAAGAAGATGCCCCGCAGGAAGGATGCCCGGCAGCACTCCTCCTCCAGCAGGCCGAAGTTGATGTGGAGCACCAGGTGCTGCCGGGGATCATAGCCCAGCAGGTTGATAATGTGGTCCAGCTTTTTCCGGTCCGTGATCTGGAACACCATCTTCCCCGGAACTCCCGGCTCCGGCTGGCGGTCAAACTGCAGGTTGAACGCCCGCTTGAACAGCTTGGGGAGCCGGGCGGCAAAGTTGGGGTTTTCCGTGATGATGCGGACCTCCGTAGCGCTGAAGGTGTTGCAGTACAGCAGGATGCCGTAGGCCTCCGCCCGGGCACAGCACAGCTTCTGCACCGGAAGCCTGCACAATTCATTTTTTGTGTCAAAGGAGAAGGACATGTATCAGCCTCCGTTTTTCGCAGCTATCCATTGCTCATAAAGTTCGTCATATTCCGGATCTCTCTCATCATATGTATAAGCTCCAATGACCCGGCCAGTCTCGGTCTCATAATAAAAGCACGCGCCCGCGTTCGTCGCCGCAAACTCCTGACTGGCGGCGTTGTAAGTCCCATAGGAAGAGGCGTAGTACTCATAGCCGTCCAGTGCCGGGCTCTGGGATAAGATCCATAAGGCATTTCCCTCCTTGTCATAGGCAAAAAGAGAGATCATTCCAGGGTCATCAGGACTTGGGCTGCATTCGATATAGAACGTCTCATCCTCGTCGCCGGACAGCGGGTATGTATCCCTGAGCTTCAGTGCATCAAAGCACGCCTTGGTACCCTCCACACGGGAGCGCAGCTCATCAGCAACCGGCTCCTTCAGATGATACGTCTCATAAAAAGAGTCTCTTTCCAGCTCGCTCTCTGTCTGCTGCTCCGGCTCCGCGCCGCAGGCAGATAACAGCAGTGCCGCCAGCAGCCATCCCCATTTTATTTTCCGCATGTCAGTGCCTCCCCCGTTTCTCCACCCGATATGTGTCGCCCTTATAATCCCCCGCGATGCGGACGCTCCGCTCCGCGTGGAGCAGGATCAGCTCCCGGGCCAGATGGTCCGGATGGTGGCGGACATAGCCGTCCTCCACCGTGGCGATGGGGCGGCTCACCACCTCCACCCCCAGGGCCTGGCAGAGCTTCGTGTCCGCCAGCAGAGGCTCCGCCCCCTCCTCCGCGTACCGGGCCACCACAGCCTTGGGAATGGGGGAGGAATTGGCCAGGCACAGGTCGAAGAGTCCCTGTGCCGAGTGGTGGAACAGGGCCGCGATGTGGTCCGAGACGGTGTAGCCCTCCGTCTCCCCCTCCTGTGTCATCACGTTGCAGACGTAGATCTTCAGGGCGTCGGAGGACTGGATGGCCTCCACAATGCCGTCCACCAGCAGGTTGGGGATGATGCTGGTGTACAGGCTCCCCGGCCCCAGGACGATCATATCCGCCTCCCGGATGGCCGCCAGGGCCTCCGGCAGGGCCTTGGGATACTCGGGGACCAGCCGTACCCGCTTGATGCGGCAGTCCTCCTTCTTCTTGCAGTAGAAGATCTTGGACTCCCCCACCACCGTGGCGCCGTTTTCAAACTCCGCCTCCAGCTGTACGTCCGCCGTGGTCACCGGCAGAACTCTGCCTGTGACCGCCAGGACCTGGCTCATGCGGCTCACCGCCTCGTCAAAGGACCGGGAGATGCCGTTCAGCGCCGCCAGGAATAGATTGCCGAAGCTCTGGCCCGCCAGAGATCCCTCCGTAAAGCGGTAGTCGATCAATTCCTTCATCAGCGGCTCGGTGTTTGCCAGCGCCGTCAGGCAGTTGCGGATATCCCCCGGCGGGAGCATCCCCAGGTCCTGGCGCAGCATTCCGGAGCCGCCGCCGTCATCCGCCACCGTGACGATGGCGGAGATATTTTCCGTATATGTTTTCAGGCCGCGCAGCATGGTGGACAGCCCGTGTCCGCCGCCGATGACGGCCACCTTGGGGCCCTGTGCCCTGGGAAGGCGATAGGATGTAGGTTCCATGAAGCTCCTTTCCCCGTCAGCTGCCGCGGTTCATGTCCCGGTGGTTCTCCGTCACCTGATAGCCCTGCTGACGGATAAATTCCGCCAGGGCATGGGTCACCGCCACGGAGCGGTGGTGGCCGCCGGTACAGCCCACGGCGATGACCAAGCCGGTCTTCCCCTCCTCCGCGTACAGGGGCAGGGAAAAGGCCAGCAGATCCTTCAGGCATTTCAAATAGTCCTGTGTCTGCTGAAAATGGAACACATAGTCCGACACCGCCTGGTCCAGCCCCGTCTGAGGGCGCAGTTCTTCGACATAGAAGGGGTTTGGCATAAACCGCACATCGAACACCAGGTCCGCCTCCAGCGGCAGGCCGTATTTAAAGCCAAAGGACGTGACGTTGACCGCCATACCCCCCTTTTCCTCCGCGTCACCGAACAGCCGCAGAAGCTCCCCCCGCAGCTGAGCTGTGGACAGCCGGGAGGTGTCGATGACGAGATCCGCCCGGTCCCGCACCGGCTGCATCAGCTCCCGCTCCTGCCGGACCGCCGCCTCCAGAGAATCGGCGCCGGCCCGCAGGGGATGCCGGCGGCGTGTCTCCTTATAGCGTTTGATGATGCACTCAGGCGACGCCTCCAAAAAGAGCATCCGGCAGACGCCCTCCATGGCCTTCAGCTTATCCAGGACCTCAAACAGCTCCGTAAAGGAGCTGGCGGTCCGCACGTCGTACACCAGGGCCACACGGTCATAGCGCCCATTGCCGCCCGCGCAGAATTCCGCGAACTTCAGGATCATGGCGGCGGGCATGTTGTCCACGATATAAAAACCCATATCCTCCAAAAAGGAGGCCGTCTTGCTCTTTCCGCCGCCGGAGAGTCCAGAGATGATCAAAACTTCCATATATATCGCCTTCTTTATCTCATCGAATGATCTTCACTTCCGGCTCCAGCCGGATGCCGGTCTTGTCAAATACAAGCTCCTGCACCTGTGCGATCAGCGCCGTCACATCCGCGCAGGTGGCGCCGCCCTTGTTGATGACGAAGCCCGCGTGCTTTTCGCTGACCTGGGCGCCGCCTACCGTCAGGCCCTTCAGGCCGCACTGGTCGATCAGCGTCCCGGCGAAATGTCCCACGGGGCGCTTGAAGGTGCTGCCCGCGCTGGGCCATTCCAGAGGCTGGCTGGCCCTGCGCCGGGCCATCAGCTCCTGCATCCTGGCCCGAATGGCCGCCGGATCGCCGGGCTTCAGCCGCACCGCCGCCCGCAGAGCCACACCGTCCGGCCGGTCCGTCAGCAGGCTGCGGCGGTAGCCAAACGCCATCTCCTCCCCGGTCAAGGCCCGGATGCCCTCAGAGGGGAACAGCACCGTCACCGTCTCGATGACCTGCTTCATCTCCCCGTCATAGGCCCCGGCGTTCATGCACACCGCACCGCCCAGGGTGCCGGGGATGCCGTGGGCGAATTCCAGGCCCGTCAGGCCCTGCCTGCATGCAAAGTCCGCCAGCCGGGCCAGGGAGACGCCGGCCTCCGCCGTGATAACGCCGTCCTCTCCCATTTGGATATCGTGCATGGCCTCGGAGACATCGATGACCAGCCGGTCCAGGCCCTCGTCGGCCACCAGCAGGTTCGTGCCGTTGCCGATCACCAGTGTCCCCGCCCCGCACGCCTCCGCGAAGCCCATCAGCAGCACCAACTGCTCACCGTTTTGGGGAAAGGCCATCCGCCTGGCCGGGCCGCCGATGCGGAAGGAGGTGTGGCGGCTCATCGGTTCGTCTTTTGTGACCTTCAGATCCGGCAGATAGTCGGCGATCCGTTTGTCCAGCTGTGTGTACCACTCCATGAAAGGGCCTCCTCATTTCAAATCACGTTTCCCAGCAGGGCCGCGCCGATGATCCCGGCGTCGTTGCCCAGCTCCGCCCGCAGGATGCGGGGCAGCTTATTGGCATGGCGGGGATAGCACTCCGCCTCCACCATGTGCCGCAGCGGTCTCATCAGCAGCGCGTCCGGCGCTCCGGCCACACCGCCGCCCACCGCCAGCACCTCTGGCTGAAGGATATTCACCAGATTGGTAACTCCAACGGCGAGATATTCCACATAATTCCGGCAGACCTCCAGTGCGGCGGCGTCGCCCCGCTCCGCCGCCAGAAAGGCCGTCCGCCCCTCCACGCCGCCAAGCTCCCGCGCCACCGTGTGCAGCAGGCTTTCCGGATGGGCCGCCATGGCCTCCTGTGTCTGCCGCGCCAGGGCCGTGGCGGAGGCGTAGGCCTCCCAGCAGCCTCTCCGGCCGCAGTTGCAGGGCATGCCGCCCCGCTGGATCACCATATGGCCCACCTCGCCCACCATGCCGCCTCCGGCATAGAGCCTGCCGTTCAGAATGAAGCCGCCGCCCACGCCGGTGCCCAGGGTGATGACGGCAAAATTCCGTGTCCCCCGGCCCGCGCCGCGGGACCACTCCCCCACGGCGGCACAGTCCGCGTCGTTGCCCAGCAGTACCGGCAGATCCAGATGATGCCGGAACAGCTCTCCAAGAGGCACGTCACGCATGGGGATGTTGCAGGTATAAACGATGTTTTCCCCCTCCACCGCGCCGGGGATGCCCATGCCCACATACGCAATATCACCAGGTTCCGCGCCGCCTTTGCGGAGGACAGCTTTCGCCAGCTCCGCCAGCGTCTTTGCGAAGGGCTCCGGGCCGCGGAAGGTCCCCAGGGGCGTCCGCTCCACGGCCAGGATCGCACCCGCCTCGTCCACAAGACCGGCCTTCAGATTGGTGCCGCCCACATCGATACCGATATACAACGCGTTCCGCCCCCGTTTCGTCAGATCTTGCCGCTGCCGGCATCCGCCCGCAGGTCCACCCGCCGGGCCAGCTCCTGGGCGGCGTTGTATCCGAATTTCCGGTGGCGGTTGTTCATGGCCGCCACCTCCACGATGCTGGCCAGGTTCCGTCCCGGACGCACCGGAATGGTCACGATGGGCACCTGGATATCCAGGATCTCCGTATAGTGGTCTTCAATGCCCAAGCGGTCATAGATCTTCGTCTGGTCCCACTGCTCGAAGTGGACCACCAGATCCAGCTGGGATTCCACCTTGATGGCCCGCATGCCGAACAGCTGGCGCAGGTCGATGACGCCGATGCCACGAAGCTCGATATAGTGCCGGATGACCTCCGGCGCGGTGCCGATGAGCTGGTTGGAGATGCGGCGCAGCTCCACAGCGTCATCCGCCACCAGGCGGTGGCCCCGCATGATCAGCTCGATGGCCGCCTCACTCTTGCCCACGCCGGAGTCGCCGGTGATCATAACACCCTCGCCGTAGATGTCCAGCAGGACGCCGTGGCGGGTGACGCAGGGGGCCAGGACGCGGTTCAGATAGCCGATGGTGTGGCTGGTGAACTCCACCGTGGTCTCCTGGGTGCGCAGCAGTGTCTTCTCGTGCTCCACAGCGCTCTCCAGGCATTCCGGAAAGCAGTCCAGCCCACGGGCGATGACCAGGGCCGGGATATCATAGAGAAACAGGTCGTCAAAACACTTGCGGCGCTGCTCCGGCGTCAGGCCCTTCAAATACATGACCTCCGCCTTGCCGATGACCTGGAGGCGGCGGGGATCGAAATAATCGTAAAAGTCGTGGAACTGAAGGCCGGGCCGGTTCACATCCGTGATGGTCAAGACAGCCGTGTCATAATCGCTGCCCTTATTCAGCACCTCCAGATCAAACAGTGCGACGAATGCTGTGATTTTCAAGCCGTTTTCATACATGGCACATCTCTCACCTTTCCGGCGCGGAGACCACATCGCGCCCATCCTGCCCAGCCCGGCGAACACCCGGCTGGGCGGTCAAAAAATCAACGGTCAGAACGATATCTCTATTATATATGAAATCCCCTGATTCCGCAACACTTTCACCATTTCCGCCCCCGCCGAAAATCATGTAAAATTTCTTTCATTTTTTTGAAATTTCTGCTTGCATTTTCAGAATATTTCTGTTATTATATCAGCTGTGCCTATGAATGACGGCATGGAAGTACGCAACAGCAAGGAGGTGCAACGGATGGCAAAGTGCGAGTTTTGCGACAAGGGCGTGACCTTCGGCATTCAGGTCTCTCACTCTCACCGGCGTTCCAATCGTCCCTGGAAGCCCAATGTGAAGCGTGTGAAGGCGATCGTCAACGGGTCTCCCCGCCATGTGTATGTTTGTACCCGGTGTATGCGTTCCGGTAAGGTCACCAGAGCGGTCTGATTGTACAAACAAGATCCCGGACTTCGGTCCGGGATTTTTCTTTTGTATAAAAAAATACAAGATACAAGAAAAGAAAGCCGAAGCTGCGCTTCGGCTTTCCCCTTTTATTGAAGATTCGCGCCGATATTCCCAAGGAGCCGCAGCAGGGGCCGCCACAGGCCGGGATGATGCTCCAGCAGGAATGCCTCCACCGCCTCCCTGCTCAAGCCGCTGCCCCACAGGAGCACATGGGCGCCATCGGCCTCACAGCCCACCGCCGTGTTGGCGGAGGCCGCCGCCACACCCACGGCGATCCTGCCGCCCGCGGCACAGACGCCGCCGGCGTAAAGGCCGATAGCACTGACACCGAAGGCCAGATACCCCAGCGCCGCCACGCCAAAGGCCCCCAGGCCCATGGCCACGATGCCGAGGGCCAGCAGGCCCGCGGCAAGGCAGCCAAAGCTGAACAGGCCTATGCTGATGATCCCCAGGGACACCACGCCGATGGCCGCGTTTCCGATGGCGATGACGCCCCTTGCCACATTGTCCCTGGTCATTCTTCCATTCCGGGTAAATCCCAGCCGGACGGACACCAGGGGCAGGCCGAAGATCCGCGTTCTGCTGTCGTAGCGGTAAACATGACCGTTGATGGACCGTGTCAGATCATCCACCTTCTGTTCCAGCCGGGCGGAGGCCGTCTCCCAGTCCCCTGGCTCCGCCGGTGCCTCCGGCTCTTCCAGGCAGTCCTTTACCAGATAATCCACGCTGACGCGGAACAGCTCTGACAAGGCGATCAGCTTCACAAGCTCCGGCATGGCGGTGCCGGACTCCCATTTGCTGACGGACTGCCGGGTGACACCCAGCCGGTCCGCCAGCTGCTCCTGGCTCATGCCCTCCCGGCGGCGGAGCGACATCAGCTTTTCTGAAAATTCCATGATACGCAGTTCTCGCTTTCCTGTTGATGGCTCCATGGTACGCCATCCAGGCGGAAAAGGCAAGAACGCGGCGGGTGGAAGTTTGTCAACCTGGGGTTGCGGGCCTTGGGACGCAAGGGATCAGCGATTTTTCTCAATCTCCGGACCAGACCAATTCCTCCGGTACGTGGAACGCCCGCCCCCATGTATCGCCGTTTTCGTCCTTGTAAACGGCAAGCACAAAGGTCTCATCATTGTAGCTCCAATAGGCTACTCTGGCATATCCGTCCTCCGCGAAGGTCAGATCATCGATCCCAAAGCACAGATCGCCGTACACATCTCTTCTTTTGTACACAAATTGGTCCGTGACCGGCTCGTTATGGATCATCTCACAGTCTGACAGGGAGAGGGTTCTCAAATAGTAGTCTTCCCGCTGCTGGGACGCAGTCAACATCCCATCACCGTCCGGTTTGGCCGTAATGACCAGTCTGATATCTGTATGTCTGAGTGCTGTTTCACTGCCGAGATCCGACCGATCAGTAGATGATGCGAGGACGCTGTCCGCCCCAGTGTCAGCACCCTTCTCCGGCGGGGCGGCTGACTCGTTTTCTCCCGTCTCCTCTCTGCCGACTGGCTGGTCATAAAAGGTCACCTTGCACCCCACCAGGGCGGCGATCTCCTCCAGGCTGTATTCCTCATAATAGCGCAGGTACACCGCCTGCCGGTAATTCTCCGGCAGGGCCTCCACCGCCCGCAGCACCGCGGTGTCCTCCAGCTCCGGCATATGGACCGCCGGCTCCGGCGCGTCCTCCAGCGGCACCCGGCGCCGGTTCCAGGCGGACTTTTTCCAGTCCTTGCAGCAGTTGACCGCCACCCGGATCACCCAGGCCCGCTCCTGCTCCGGCGCGGTAAAGCGGCGGGGCGAGGTCAGCAGCTTTAAAAGGACCGTCTGGCTGATGTCCTGGGCGTCCTGAGCGCTGCACGTCCAGGTGTAGCCGATGCGCAGCACCGTGTCCGCCCAGCGGGTCACCAGGGCCTCGGCCTCCTGCCGGGAATATGTGATCTGCTCCGTAATATCATCTCCCTTTTTCATCGGCGCCTTTTACTGATATAGTCGGCACACTTGAAAATCGGTAAATACCGATTTTCTTACAGCGGCAGAGCCGCTGTCGGGCGCCGCCCGTGTGCTGACTATGAAGTCCGACGCAAGTCCGCTTTGCGGCCTTGTGGGGTGAGATGTCTCCCTCCACAAGTTGAAAAGAAGTTTTTACTTCCTTTCAACTGCGTCAACTATAAAACGAACGTGTCTCCAGAAATCTGGCACTTTCCTGAAAAATCTCCCCCAAGGCATGGAAAAGCCGCCGGGATTTCCCGGCGGCTTTTGCCTTTAACCTTCTTCCGCGATCTTGCGGCCCATGAGGACGCCCATGACAGAGGCCATCATCAGGCCCCGGGTCCAGCCGGAGCTGTCACCCAGGCAGTGGAGCCCCTGGAGGCTGGTGTTGAAATCCGTGTCCATCTTCACCCGGTTGGAGTAGAACTTCAGCTCCGGGGAGTACAGCAGCGTCTCATAGGCGGCAAAGCCCGGCACCACGTAGTCCAGCGCCTTGATGAAGCCGATGATATTGATCATGGCCCGGTAGGGCATGGCGGCGGTGATGTCGCCCGCCACCACATCCGGCAGAGTGGGCTTGATGTTGGACTGGGCCAGTTCCTTCTGCCAGGTGCGCTTGCCATCCAGAATGTCGCCGAACCGCTGGACCAGGATGTGGCCGTTGCCCAGCATATTGGTCAGCTCGCCCACCTTCTGCGCATAGGCGATGGGCTGGTTGAAGGGTACGCTGAAATTGTGGGAGCAGAGGATGGACAGGTTGGTATTGTCGCTCTTGAACTCCTTGTAGGAGTGGCCGTTGACCACCGCCAGGTTGTTGTCGTAATTCTCCTGGCTGACGAAGCCGCCGGGATTCTGGCAGAAGGTGCGGACCTTGTTCTTGAAAGGCTGGGGATAGCCCACCAGCTTGGACTCGTACAGCACCCGGTTCACCGTCTCCATGATCTCGTTGCGGACCTCCACCCGGACGCCGATGTCCACGGTGCCGGGGGCGTGGGCGATGTTGTGCTCGGCGCACAGCTTTTCCAGCCAGTCGGCGCCCCGGCGGCCGGTGGCCACCACGGTGTGCTTGGCGTAGATCTCAAGATCGGTTTTTCCGTTGGAGATGGAGACGCCCTTACACACGTCATTTTCCAGGATCAGGTTGCCGCACTCATAGCCGAAGTACATCTCCACGCCGTTTTCCTGCAAGTAGCGCTCAATGGCCAGATAGATCCCCTGGGCCTTTTCCGTGCCCATGTGGCGGATGGGGCAGTCCACCAGCTTCAAGCCCGCCTGGATGGCCCGCCTGCGGATCTCTTTCCGCTCCTCTTCGTGGCCCAGGCCCTCAATGTGCTCGTCTGCGCCAAAATCCAGATAGATCTGATCCGCGTAATTGATGGTCTCCTGGGCCACGTCCTCTCCGATCAAGGAGGGCAGGTCGCCGCCCACCTCATAGCTGAGGGACAGCTTGCCGTCAGAGAAAGCGCCGGCGCCGGAAAAGCCGGTGGTGATGTGGCAGTAGGGCTTGCAGTTCACACACTTGCGGGTCTTGTCCTTGGGGCAGTGGCGGTTCTCCACCGCCTGGCCCTTTTCCACCATGACGATCTTCTGCCTGCTGCCCTTTTTGATCATCTCCAGAGCGGTAAAGATGCCGGCGGGGCCGGCGCCAACAATGACAACATCTGCGTTCATAGTTCTTTCTCCTTATCCTGTTTTCCATAAAAACCGGACACTTTTATGGATGCCGCTGTGTTTTATGATTTGGCTGACAGCTCCACCGCGTGGCGCACCAGCGTATAGGGCGGCACCGCCCGCGGCAATTTCATATGAAAGGTCATCTGCGGGGTGCGGGGCTCCTCCAGAGGCTGGTCCTCTCCGTCGGTCATCCCCCCCACCGTCATGGCGAAGGGCCGCAGGTCCGGGCCGACCAGCTCTACCGTGTCGCCGGTGCGGAACTTGTTCCGCAGGGACAGCGTGGCGTTTCCCTCGGCATCGCAGTCCGTGACAAGGGCAACCACCTGCCACTCCCGGACATAGCGGGAGTTGGCGTAATACTGCCCCGGGGGGCCGTAATAAAACCCGGTGGAGTAGGGCCGGTGGCTGACGTGCTCGACCTCGTCCCTCCAGATGGGATCCATTGGCTTTCCCGCCGCCGCGTCGTCCAGACAGTGGCGGTAGGCCCCTGTAATGATGGCGGCGTAATAGGCGGATTTGGCCCGGCCCTCGATCTTCAGGCTGCTGAGGCCCACGTCGATCAGATCGTCCAGATGGTCGATCATGCACATGTCCCGGGAATTCATGATGTACGTGCCCTGTTGGTCCTCCTCCACAGGGAAATACTCCCCGGGGCGCTTTTCCTCCATCAGGGCGTATTGATACCGGCAGGGCTGGGCACAGGCGCCCCGGCTGGAGTCCCGTCCGGTCATATAGTTGGAGAGCAGGCACCGGCCGGAGTAGCTGACGCACATGGCGCCGTGGACAAATGCCTCAAGCTCCAGTTCTTTGGGCGTTTTTTCCCGGATGGTCCGAATCTCCTCCAGGCTCAGCTCCCGGGCCAGGATGACGCGGGACGCGCCCTGGTCGTACCAGGCCCGGGCGGTCTCATAGTTGCAGACGCTTGCCTGGGTGGAGATGTGCCGCCGGCACCTGGGAGCGTACTTTCCCGCCATGGTAAAGGCCCCCAGGTCCGCCACGATCACGGCGTCCACGCCGATGTCGTCCAGCAGTTCCAGATGCTCCGGGAGAGAGGCGATCTCATTGTTCCGGGGCATGGTGTTGATGGCGCAGTAGGCCTTGACGCCATGGCTGTGGGCAAAGCCCACAGCCTCCCGCAGTTCCTCCGGGGTAAAGTTTCCGGCAAAGGCCCGCATGCCAAAGGTGGTGCCCGCCAGATAGACCTCATCCGCGCCGTACAGCACCGCCATCCGCAGCCGCTCCATATCTCCCGCCGGAGCCAGCAATTCCGGTTTCATGCGTTTATCCTCCATACTCCGAGCTGTTGACAAAAGCGGTGTGCTCGGAAAGTGTGGCAAAGAAATGATGCTTGCCGTCCTTCCCCAGGGCATAGTAGTAGTAATTCGACTGCTCGGGTTCCAGTGCCGCCTCAATGGCGGCCAGGCCGGGATTGGCGATGGGCGTGGGGGGCAGGCCGGCGTATTTGTAGAGATTGTACGGGGAGTCGGTCTGGAGATCCTCACTGGTGATGGCGCCCGTATGGTCCGGCAGCGCGTACAGCAGGGAGGCGTCGATCTGCAGCAGGCCATAGGTGCCGCCCTTGTCTCCAGCGCCCTCCAGACGGTTGTAGATCACGGAGGCGATCAGACCCTGGTCCGTGCCGTCCGTCTCCTTTTCGATCAGGGAGGCGATGGTCATGATCTCTTTCAGGTCATATCCCCGGGCCTCCGCCTCGGTCAGCAGCTCATCGTCCAGGCGGCTGTTGAGGGTGGAGATCATCTTGTCCAGCGCCGCGCCGGGCTTTTTCGTGTTGGCGTAGAACTCATAGGTGTCTGGGAACAGATACCCCTCCAAACGGCTGATGTCCTGGGAGCTGTTGTCGATGAAGGAGTAGTCGAACTTGTAGGTCTTGGCGGCTTCCAGTAGCGCTTCCTCCGTGCTGACGCCCTTTTCCGCCAGCAGGTGGATGGTCTGGGCCACGGTGTAGCCCTCCGGGATGGTGACGCGCACGGTCTCTGCATTCATGTTGCCGGAGGAGCTGCGCATCCCCACCACCAGGGCATGGTAGTCCATGTCGGTGTTCAGGTTGTAGGTGCCCATGCCGATCTTCTCGTCGGCGTTGGATACAGCGGCGTAGAGTTTAAAGAACCACTTATATTTGATCAGTCCTGCTTCCTGCAGCTTCTCGGCGATGGTGCTCACCGAGTCGTCCGCCGTCACCTCCACGGTGACCGCTGTAATGCTTCCGCGGTTGAAGGCGCAGAGATCGGTGATCAGCAGCCAGCCCACGCCGGCCAGGATCGCCGATGTGAGCACCACCAGCAGCAAATACAGCAGCGGGTTCAGATGCCGCCGCTTCTTCCTGCGGCGGGCCGCCGTGTGCTGCTCCACATGTCCGCGGCGGACCTGCTCCGTATCCCAGCTGGCGGTATCTCCCTTTTTATAATCAGCCATTGAAACCTCCATACTCCCCGTCCCTCTTCGTGGGGGACGGTCCGAATCTTCCTTGCTTCTTGTCCTTTTTCAGGTTTTTTCAAATGGTCAGGCTCCAAAGAGGTGTCCCGACGCATAGAATGTCTCAAAGTGAGGTGACAATCATGTGCTTTAACAATGGAAACAACGACTGCTCCTGCCTGTGGCTCATCATCATCGTCATCCTGCTGGTCTGCTGCTGCGGCGGTTCCATGGGCGGCAGCAACTGCGGCTGCGGCTGTGGAAACAACTGCGGCTGCAACAACAATAACGACGGGTGCGGCTGCTGCTGAACCCCGGAGAAGTGGGACGCCATGCGTCCCGCTTTTCCGTATGCAAAGCGGACAGGCGTTACAGCAATTGTCGTTTAACCGTGCGGTAAACCTGGGCGTGGATATCCTCCAGTGTCCGTGGCTCCCCATTTTTCGCGCAGTTGATGACCAGCCAACCGCACTCCTTCACGATATTCTTCGCGTTCGCGCGGCAGTTTTTCAAATACACCTCATCCTGTTCATGAATATCAGCAGAAGTCCCGGTCGCTTTCTCCCTCTGCCGCATCATACGCTCCGTGATTTCTGTCGGCATATCCAAGTAAATGACCAAATCCGGCTTCGGCAGCCCCAGAAGTTCGTATTCCAGATGGAACAGCCAGTCCAAGTACTGCTTTCGGTCGCTCTTCAGAAGTTTGGATGCCTGGTGGACCGCATTGGAGGTCGTATACCTGTTTGCAATGATCAGGCCGCCATTCTCATAAAAGTCTCCCCAGTCCTGCTTATAGGAGGCGTACCGGTCCATGGCGTAAAACATGGACGCGGCGTAGGCGTTCACATCGCCGGGTTTTTTCCCCAGATTACCGTCCAGATATTCCTGGACCATGGCCGCAGATGGTTTTCCGTACCGTGGAAAGTCGATTTCCCGGAAGGGGATCCCCTCCTCCTCCAGGTGATGGCACAGCATCCGGGCCTGGGTGGCCTTGCCGGAACCGTCGGTCCCCTCAAATACGATCAGTTTCCCGCTCATTTCCGTCTCTTCTCCTGTCCCACATGCACCAAAAACAGCGGCAGCTTCATCATGCGGCCGATGCGCTTCGGCTCTTTGCACAGCCGGTAAAACCACTCCAAACCATGGTCGCTCCAAAACCTGGGCGCCCGCTCCACCACGCCCGCGAACACATCCAGGCTGCCGCCCAAGCCACACAGCAGATGGGCGCCGGTGGCGGGGCCGTTTTGTTTCATCCAAAGCTCCTGCTTCGGCGCGCCCAGGCATACGAACACCACATCCGCGCCGCTCTGTCGGATCGCCTCCGCCACGGGGGCATCCTCCTTAAAATAGCCGTCGTGGCTTCCGGCGATGACCAGACCGGGATGCTTCTCCGCCAGGTTCTTTGCCGCTGTCTCCGCCACGCCGGGCTTGGCGCCCAGCAGATAGAGGGACAGGCCCTCCCCTGCCATTCTTTCCATCAAATGGCCGGCGAATTCAATGCCGGGTGTTTTTTCTTTCAGCGGCGTGCCCAGCATGGCCGCGCCCTTGATGACGCCGATGCCGTCCGGCAGCACCAGGTCCGCGCCGTTTACAGCCGCCTTCGCCGCCGGATCTTCCCGGCAGACCTCCACGATCTCCGGATTGGGCGTCACCACATAGTGGGCGCCTTCCTCATGGATCAGCGCAAAAGCATGGTCTACCGCCTCCGCCATCGTCACATTGTCGAATCCGACGCCCAAAACGTCGATACGCATGGAACCACCTCACAACATACTCGTACAGTTTTGCATTATATCATATAGGTCGGTCTTTGTCCAATCCCAAATGAAGCGGGGATGCCAAAATGGCCTCCCCGCTTCTCTCATTGCTGTTCCAACGCTGTCCGCTTCCGCGGCTCCGGCAGCTGGGCCAGCACCACGGCCACCAGCATCAGCACACACCCGAAATACTCTTTTCCGCTCATCTGATCGTGGAGGATGATGGCCCCCGCCAGCGTGGCGAACACGGATTCCAAGCTCAAAAGCAGCGATACCACCGTGGGGTTGGAATCCTTCTGGGCCAGGATCTGCAGTGTATAGGCCACGCCGCTGGACAGAATACCCACATACAGGATGGGACCGATGCAGATGCGCAATGCCTCCATGGACGGCGACTCCGTGGCCAGCATCCCGATGGAGGACAGCACCGTCACCACCAAAAACTGGGCGCAGGACAGCTCCACGCCGTCCACCTTTTGGGTGAAGTGGTCAATGACCAGAATATGGGCGGAGAAGCAGACGGCACACAGCAGGATGTAAAAATCGCCGCTGGTGATGGTGAAGTCCTCCGTGATGCACAGGCAGTACAATCCCGCCACCGCCAGGACCACACTGATCCAGATGGTCTTGGGTGCTTTCTTTTTCAGGAAAACGCTGAAGATGGGCACAATAACGATATACAGCGCCGTGATAAAGCCCGCCTTGCCGCTGGTGGTGGTCTCCAGGCCCTTCTGCTGCAGGTTTGTCGCCACCGTCAGGGCCGCGCCGCAGCAGATGCCGCCGATGATCAGGTCCTTCCGGGAGCCGGCGGACGCCTCCGCCCCGCCGGAGTCCCGTTTCCGAAGGGCGCGGAACACGGCGCACAGCACCAGCAGAAACAAAAAGGCCACCGCGGACCGGGCCGCATTGAAGGTAAAGGGCTCCACATAGTCGGCGCCCACACTTTGTGCCACAAAGGCCGTGCCCCAGATCAGAGCGGCCAGCACCGGCAGCACGTTTTGACGAATGCGATTGACTTTCATTGCACTTGCTCCAATTTCTATTCCATGGTATACTCTGTGATATGCTATCACAACAAATTGGTATTTTAACACCGGGGTGAAAAAATGACAAGGCTTTCCCGTGAATTCTATGCCGGCGATACGGTGGAGGCCGCCCGAAAGCTCCTGGGCAAATATCTGGTCCGGATGCTGGACGGCGAACCCCTGGTTGGCCGCATCACGGAGACGGAGGCCTATATCGGCCGCTGTGACAAGGCCTGCCATGCCTACCATTACCGGAGGACCGGCCGCACCGATGTTCTATTCGGCCCGCCGGGCCATGCCTATATCTATTTCATCTACGGCATGTACCACTGTCTGAATTTCGTGACAGAGCCGGAGGGGGAGCCCGCCGCCGTTCTCATCCGGGCGGTGGAGCCTGCCGCCGGCATCAGGACGATCCGCCGCCTGCGGTTTGGGGACAGGCCCATGACCCCTTACCGGAAAAAGAATTTCATGAACGGCCCAGGCAAGGTCTGCCAGGGGCTGGGGCTGACAACGGCGGAAAACCGGCTGGACCTGACAGGAGATGTCCTGTTCGTCTGTGAGGCTCTGACGGATATCGGGCTTCCATGTCCAAGTCCGCCAAAGGAACGGATGCGCTCCGGCCCCCGTGTCGGCATCGACTACGCGGAGGAGGCCAGGGACTTTCCCTGGCGCTTCTGGCTGGAAAAGGAGGAGTGATCATGTTTTTATTCGATATGGACGGCACCCTCATCGACTCCAACGGCGTTTGGAAAGAGGTGGACCGGGAGTTCCTGGCCCGGCGGGGCATGCCCTATACCCACGCCTACTATGAGGGCGTGGCCCACACCATCCTCCCCCTGGCCGCCCAGTTCACCAAGGAATACTGCCATCTGGAGGAGTCCTGCGAGGACATCATTGCCGAGTGGATGGAGATGGCCAAGGATGCCTACGCCCATGTCACGGTGAAGCCCGGTGTCCGGGCCTATCTGAGGCAGTGCAGAGCCGAGGGGCGGCGGATGGCGGTGGTCACCTCCAGCGTGCCGGAGCACTGCCGCACGGCGCTGAAAAATCTGGACCTGGAGAAGTATTTCGACAACATCACCTTTGCCCAGCGGCTGGGGCTGGAGAAGAAAAAGCCGGACGTATGGCTGGCGGCGGCTAGGGAAAACGGCGTCCGCCCCGAGGACTGCACCATTTTTGACGACAGTCTTGCCGCCTGCTGGGGCGCCCGGGCCGCGAAAATGCGGGTGGTGGGCGTGTACGACGGGTTCTTCGCCCAGGACGAGAAAGAGATGCGGAGCTTCTGCGACGTGTATATCAAGAGCTTTGAGGAGCTTTTATGGCTGCCTGAGCGGAAAGCGCGGCGGAAATGAACGGCGCCATGGCAGGTTCCATCCAACAGGCCCTGCTGGACGCCCGTGACCAAGACGGCCAGATGGAATTTCTGGACTTTGACCATATGCCGGCGGAAGGACTGGATCTTTCAGAGCTGACCTGCAAACAGGTGACATTTCATGCCTGCCGGTTTACGGGCTGTGATTTCAGCAAAACCGGCTTTTACAGCTGTACCTTCACGGACTGCCAATTCGCGGACTGCCGCTTTTTCGCCAGCTTTTGGAAACAGTCCCGGATCATCGGCTGCAAGGGTGACGGCGGGGATTTCCGCAAGAGCCGCCTGAAAGAGTGCGCCTTGAACGGCGCGGTATTCCGCTACGCCAATTTCACCAACACCGTGTGGGAGCGCACCGTCCTCACGGACTGTAATTTCACGGGAGCCGCGCTGTCGGAGAGCAAGATCGTCAAGGTGACCTTTGAAAAGGTGGATCTCACCGGGGCGGAACTCTTCCGGACGAGTCTGAAGGGATGCGATCTCTCCTCCTGCACCCTGGACCGTATCGCGCTGTCGGAGACCTGCGCGGAGCTGAAAGGTGCCAAAATCGACGCCAGCCAGGCCCCCGTGGTGGCCCGGATTCTGGGGATTGAAGTTTCGCCCTAGCATAAATCTGGCGGAAACCGGCTCCGCAAAGAATCTTTGCTTGTGCGCAAAATCGTTTTATGATACGCTTTTTTCAGCTTGAAGCAAGGAGCTGACGCCCATGTTCTCCAGAAAATTCAATATTGTCGGAGCATGTATTTCCAGAGAGCGCAAAAAGGCCGGCCTGTCCCAGGAGGCACTGGCGGAGAAGCTCCATGTCACACGGCAGACCATCTCAAACTGGGAGAGCGGAAAGTCCCTGCCGGACATTGAGAGCCTGAAAACTCTGGCCCAGGCGCTGAACGTTCCCATTGAGCGGCTGATCTATGAGAAACAGACAGCACAGGAAGAGCAGCCCCCTGACACGCTCCTTGCCGCTTTGTCTGAGGATTTCGCGCTGGATATCTGGTGCCGCAGGCTGGGTATTTTCGTTTTGGCCTGGGGGCTTTTCTCTGGAATCAGCGCGGGAAGTGGTGTCATGCAGACAGGCGAAAACAGTGTCAGCTTTGCCTTTGATTGGTCGGGTGCCTTTTCGGTCTGGTATCTCGCCGTCATCCGGGGCACGCTTCTGCTGGGGATTTCCAAAATTTTGACACTTCTAATAAATAAGGAGCCGTGAAACACTCACGGCTCCTTTTCTCATAGCTTTTTCATATGGCTCCCTGCGGATTTCAGCATCAGCTTCTTGGTGCCCACCTTGTCAAAGGCCACCTCCACCAGGGCATCGCCGCCCATGGGCCGGATGGACAGCACCATGCCCTTTCCAAAGGCGGTGTGCTCCACCATCTCCCCCTGAGTGAGCTGCATCATAGGCGCGGGGGGAGCGGCATTCCGACGCACCGAGGCCAGAGGCCGCTGCGCCGAGGGCTTTGCCTCCCGGTATGTATGGACGCTGCCGTTCTCCCGGGGACCGCCGCTGGTGTAGATGCCGGTGGAGGGCCGGGCGGGCCGCTGGGAATACCCGCCGCCAAAGCCGCCGTAGGACGCGCCGCCCTCCCAGCGGCCGCCGGTGCCGTCCCCCTCCATGCCGCCGAAACGGGGTTCCGGCTTGCTCTCCCAGCGCATGTTCTCCTCCGGGATCTCGTCCAGGAACCGGGAGGACTTGTTGGCGCTGGTGCGGCCGTAGAGCATCCGCTGACGGCAGTTGGTGAGTGTCAGCTTCTCCTTGGCCCGGGTCATGGCAACGTAGCAAAGCCGCCGCTCCTCCTCCAGCTCCTCCTCGTCATACTGGGCGGAGCTGCCGGGGAAGATGCCCTCCTCCATACCCACCACGTAGACGGTGGGAAATTCCAGGCCCTTGGCGGAGTGGATGGTCATCATGGTCACGCAGTTGTCATCCGCCTCCACGCTGTCCAGGTCCGTATAGAGGGCGATCTCATTGAGGAAGCCGGACAGGGTGGCATCCTCCGGGTCCTGCTCCAAAAAGCCCAGGATGTTGGACTTCAGCTCCTGGACGTTTTCGATGCGGCCCCGGCTCTCCATGTCGTTCTTCTCCTCCAGAGACTTTACATAGCCGGTCTGATCGCACACGGCGTCGTAGAACTCCGGCAGGGCCAGCTCCGCTCCCCGGCGGCGGAGGCCGTCGATCAGGTCCGCGAATTTTATCAGCTTGGAGGCCGGGCTTTTCAGCTCCGGGAACAGGTCCGCGTTGCGGATGATCTCATACAGCGACACGCCCTGGGCCTCCGCCAGTGCCGCCACCTTGTCCATCGTCGTGGCGCCGATGCCCCGGGCGGGGTTGTTGATGATGCGCCGCAGGCGCAGGTCGTCCAGGGGGTTGTTCAGCACGCACAGGTAAGCCAGCATGTCCTTGACCTCGGCCCGGTCAAAGAACTTCATGCCCCCCACCACCTTATAGGGGATGGCGTTGCGCTTCATGGCGTATTCCAGGGCGTTGGACTGGGCGTTCATGCGGTAAAGGACCGCGGTATCCCGGAAGTTCCGGCCCCGGTTCACCCCCATGAGGATGTCCCCCACCACGTAGTTGGCCTCGTCGCTCTCGTTGAAGGTGGTCTTGACGGTTACCACGTCGCCATTTCCATTGTCCGTCCACAGCGTCTTGCCCTTGCGGCCCAGGTTGTTGCGGATGACGGCGTTGGCCGCGTCCAAAATGTTCTGGGTGGAGCGGTAGTTCTGCTCCAGGCGGATGACACGGGCGTTTTTGTACTGCTTTTCAAAGTTCAGGATGTTCTCGATATTGGCGCCCCGGAAGCGGTAGATGGACTGGTCGTCATCGCCCACCACGCAGAGGTTCTTCCGCCCTCCGGCCAGCAGGCTGGTCAGCAGGTATTGCAAATGGTTGGTGTCCTGATACTCGTCCACCAGCACGTAGCGGAACTTATTCTGGTAATAGGCCAGCACATCCGGCTCCTGCTGGAGGAGGGTGACGGTGTGGTAGATGATGTCGTCAAAGTCCAGAGCATTGGCGGCCCGGAGCTTTTTGACATAGGCCTCATAGATCTTGGCAATGCGGGAGAGCTTCCAGTCATTGGACTTCTCCGCCCGCCGGGCGAAATCCGCCGGACTCTCGTACTTGTCCTTGGAGCTGCTGATGATGGAGAGGATGCTCTTGGGCTGAAAGGTTTTCTCGTCCAGGTTCTTTTCCTTCAGGATGTCCTTGATGACACGCTTGGAGTCATCGGTGTCGTAGATGGTAAAATCCTTGTCAAAACCGATGCGGTCGATGTCCCGACGCAGGATGCGGACACAGGCGGAGTGAAAAGTGGAGGCCCAGACATCGTTGGCCGGGGGACCGAGGCGGGCCGCCAGACGGTCCTTCAGCTCTCCCGCCGCCTTGTTGGTAAAGGTGATGGCGATGATCTCCCAGGGGCGGGGCACGTCCACGGCGCACAGGCGGCGGGCCCGATGCTTCTCCAGTTCATCGGGGTGCTCCGGATAGCTTTCCAAAAAGGCCAGATCCTCCTCCGTGGCCTGCTCCGGCACAAAGTCGGAGTCGCTGCCCCGGCCATAGGTCAGCAGGTTGTACACCCGCTGGATCAGGACGGTGGTCTTGCCGCTGCCCGCCCCCGCCAGCAGGAGGAGGGGCCCCTCCGTGGTCATGGCGGCCTGCCGCTGCATGGGGTTCAGCCGCTGGAGATCCCGGGCGATGACGGCCTTCCGGGCGGCGATATAGCGTTCGTTGAAATCAGTCATATGTTCACCAGTTTTCTCTAGTCTCGGAATTTAATTGTAGGCCAAAATCCGCCGGAGGTCAACCCGGAACGATGATCTGCTTGTGTTTTTCCAACACATCATCTGACGGTTTCAGCAGACTGGCCCTTCCATTTTTCCTCTGTTTCAGGTATACTGTCAGCAGGATCGATCTGTAAACAGGAGGAATTATTATGAAGCAGTTCTTTCTTTTGGCCGCCGTCATCTGCTTCGGCGCGGCGGTGCTGAAATTCTATACCAGCCGGATGACGCCAAACTCTGCCCGCGCGGAGAGCACCCAGGCGGACAGCGGCCCCCGCCTTCTGTCCCCGGAGGAGGCCAAGGCGCGGCTGGACGCCAACGAGGCCGCCATTCTTCTGGACGTGCGGACTCAGGAGGAATTCGACGAGGGGCATATCCCCGGCGCCGTGTGTCTGCCCAATGAGCTGATCACGGCGGACATGCCCGTGGCCTTTGACAAGGACGCGGAGATCCTGGTCTACTGCCGCTCCGGCCGCCGCAGTGCGGAGGCCGCGAAAAAGCTGGCGGATATGGGCTATATCAATGTGGCCGACTTCGGCGGCATTTTGGACTGGCCCTACGGGACCACCACAGACTGACAAAATCCTGATGCAAAGCAGCCGCCCCAAATGGGCGGCTGTTTGCTATTTTTGCAGGCAAAAACCGTCCCTGTTCACTGCGTCAAAAGGACCAGGTTCCGGTCTGAGATGAAGTTCTGAACGCTGTACAGCACACAGATGCTGTCTATGCCGTTTTCCTCCGCGTACCGGGCGGCGGAGCCCCGGTAATACCGGAGGTCCAGCAGGTGGACTTCCGAGAAGCTCTGGGCCAGGAAGGGCGCCAGCGCGTCGGAATAGGAATCCCGGATCAGCAGGAGCTTGCCGCTGTCGGGCAGGCTTTTATTTTTGATGACGCAAAGGGGCTGGTTGCCGCCCAGGAACGCGGAATATTTGTCCTTGCTGTCAAGATAGGACAGCTCATACAAAGACGCCTCCTCCGGCTCGCCGTTCCGCCAGGAGGTGACGGAAAGCCCCGTATCCTCCGCCCAGAATTCAATGGTATCCGGATACAGCCAGTGAACGCCGGACTGGGAGTACAGCGTCCCCTGGAATTGGTCTGAGCGCGGATAGACCCGGTGCTCGAAGGCATCCGGCCCCGGGATCTCCCCTCCCCTACCGAAGGCCTCCATGACGGCGGTATACCCATAATAGGCTCCCAGGGTGGTCCAGTGGTGATCCGTTCGGTAAAAGACCTGCTCGCCGGCGTGGGCGGCCAGCGCTTCCCGGAAGTCAATATCGCTCTTTTCCAGCAGTTCCGTCTGGTCCCAGCTCTCCGCTCCTTTTGGCAGCTTGTCCCTCCACACCTCCGCCGCGGAGGGGATCAGGCCCAGATATACCGGGATCTCTGTGTTCTCCGCCAGGCGCCGGATATACCCCAGGTTCTTTTCCACCAGTTCCATGTCCGGCGTCTCCACCTTGGAGATCAGCGTGTCACCGCAGAGGTAGACGCCGTTGAATTCGCTTTTGCCGATCAGCTGTTCCATCCGGGCCTTGAGGCCCGTCCAATCATCCCGCAGAGGAAACTGGTCGGCAAAGTATTCCTCCACCGCCGCCGTATAGCTGCCGTCCCTCAGGCTCTCCCAGGAGAATTCCGGCACCTGAGCCAGCGTCCGGTTCTCCGTTTCGGACTTCTCCCGGTCCGGCAGCAGGATGTGCCACAGCAAAAGCCCGCCCAGGAACACGCAGAAAAAGGCCGTCAGGAACCGGCTGTATGTTTTTGTCATGCCGTTTCCCTCCTCAGAACCGGAAATACAGGAATGGGTTATAGCTGCCGTCCACCAGATAGGCGGTGCAGACCACCAGGCCCAGTGCCATCAGGGCCGGCGTCAAGATCTTCCGCGCCCAGTCCGGCAGCTTCCGCCAGCCCCGCTTGCCCAGGGTGGTGGAAGCCAGGATCAGCGCCAGGAAGGTGACGGCATAGCTTCGGAGGCGGTAGCCGTCGGCGGCGCTCCAGGCCGGTGCCCCGCCGAAGCAGGCCGCCAGATAGCGGCCGCAGACGCCCAGGTCCTCCATGGCGAAGATGCCCCAGCCCACAAACACCACGGCCAGGGTGTAGAAATGCTTGAAAAAGGTGGGCAGCCTTTCCAGCGCTCTGCGGAACACATATTTTTCCAGGATCAGCCAGAGGGCGAAATACAGGCCCCACAGGACGAAATTCCAGCTGGCCCCGTGCCAGAAGCCGGTGCAGAACCAGACGATCAGGATATTCCGCAGCGTCCTGACCGTACCGCCCCGGTTGCCGCCCAGAGGGATATAGAGATACTCCCGGAACCAGGAGGTCAATGACATGTGCCACCGCCGCCAGAACTCCGTCACGGAGGCGGAGAGATACGGGTAGTCGAAGTTCTCATTGAAGCGGAAGCCGAAGATCCGCCCCAGGCCGATGGCCATGTCGGAGTAGCCGGAGAAGTCAAAGTAGATCTGGAAGCCAAAGGCCAGCAGGCCCATCCAGCCGCTGGCAATGGTCAGCGTCCCGGCTCCCTGGGCCGCCAGACACGCCTCCCACAGCGCGCCGATGGAGTTTGCCAGCAGGACCTTTTTGGCAAGGCCCACGCAGAACCGCCGGGCACCCAGGGCGAAGTCCTCCGCGGTGTGGACGCGGTGGTCCAGCGCCGCCGCCACGGTCTTGTATTTCACGATGGGACCGGCGATCAACTGGGGGAACATCGTGACAAAGGCGCCGAAGCTGACGATGTTCCGCTGCACCGGGGCGTCCCGCCGGTAGACGTCGATGGTGTAGCTCATGGTCTGGAAGGTAAAAAAGGAGATGCCGATGGGCAGCGGAATGCCCAGCAGGGGAAGGCTGACGCCTGGGAGCAGGGATAGGTTGGCCGCCAGGAAGTCCCAATACTTGAAAAAGCCCAAAAGCAGAAGGTTGAACACCACGGACTGCCCCACGAACCACCGGGCCTTTTTGTCATCTGCCCGGTATTTCTCCACCAGCAGGCCGTGGGTATAGTCGATGAGGATGGACAGGACCATGATGGTGATGTACACCGGCTCGCCCCAGCCATAAAAAAACAGGCTGACCAGCAGCAGAACCAGATTCCGCCACCGCAGAGGCGCCAGGAAATAGACCGCCAGTGTCAGCGGCAGATAGGCGAAAAGAAAGGTCAAACTGCTGAAGATCAAATATGCTTCCTCCTAACTTCGTCATAAAGACAGCCGCAGTCAGGCTGCGGCTGTTTCGCGATGCATATCAGAGAAACTTTTGGTTGAAGCCCTCCGAGATCTCGTCCTGGTGTTCCGCGGAGGCCACCATCGCCACATACGTCCCCTGCTGGATGACGATCCCATGGCTCCACGCCTCCATGGACTCGGGATACCAGGCCCCGCCATTGGCCTGCACATTGATGCGGTCCTGCAAAATGGCGGCGGCCTGGGCGGCATCGTCCTCCGTCTCGCACTGAAGGAATACCATCTCATTCACCACGGAGCTCATCATCGGCATTTTCGCCACAAACTGCTTTGTCTGGATATCACGCAGTCCGGGGTAATAGCTGTCCAGCATCTCCCCTTCGATGTCCACCATATAGCCGTTGCCCCAGCCGTACTCCTCCTCGACAGCCGCGTAAAACGCCTCCAGGTCCACGTCCACATCCGCGTTCCCCGGTTCCCCCTCTCCGCCGCAGGCGGCCAGAAGGCCCGTCAGCAGCAACGCCGTCAGGGCCATTGTCATCCATTTTCTCATAATACGCTCCCTCATTCGTTATATTGATTCTCAGATCAAGACGGTCCGGGCCGCCCATAGGTTCCCGTACCCTGTCAGTATTTCCAGTTTTCTAAAATTTTACGTGGCTGATTTTTCCTCTCCTTGCATTTATACAGGAAGTGCGGTACAATTTCAACATCAAAACTGTTACATTTCGGAAATTAAATTTGTTACTTTTTGAGAAAGCAGGTAAACATATCATGTACAGCTTCCGCAACGATTACAGTGAAGGCGCTCATCCCAAGGTCATGGAGGCCCTGGCCGACACCAATCTGGAGCAGACCGTCGGGTACGGCATGGACCCCCGCTGCCAGTCCGCCGCCGCGCTGATCCGGGACCTCTGCAAGGCGCCGGATGCCGATATCCACTTCCTGGTGGGCGGCACGCAGGCCAATCTGGTGGTCATCGACGCGTTTCTGCAGTCCTATGAGGCCGTCATCGGCGCCCACACCTCCCACATCAACACCCACGAGACCGGCGCCATCGAGGCCACCGGCCACAAGGTCTGCTCCATCTACGCTCCCGATGGCAAGCTGACTCCCGCCCTGGTGGAGGAGGTTCTCTCCCAGCACAACGGCACGGAGCACATGGTCCTGCCCCGCATGGTCTATGTCTCTGACAGCACCGAGATCGGCACCATCTACACCAAGGCCGAGCTGGCCGCCCTGCGGCGCTGCTGCGACGAACACGGCCTGTACCTGTTCCTGGACGGTGCCCGCCTGGGCTCCGCCCTCACCTCCCCTGATAACGACCTGACTCTGGCGGACATCGCCGCGCTGACCGACGTCTTTTACATCGGCGGCACCAAGAACGGCGTTCTCTTCGGTGAGGCCCTGGTGCTGTCCAACGCGGCTCCCAAGGCGCACTTCCGCTGGCACATGAAGCAGCGGGGCGCTGTCCTGGCCAAGGGCCGCCTGCTGGGCATCCAGTTCCAGGCCATTTTGGAGGACGGCCTGTACTTCGACATTGCCCGCCATGCCAACGAGATGGCCTTCCGCCTGCGGGACGGCATCGCCGCCCTGGGCTATCCCTTCCCGGTGCCCTCTCCCACCAATCAGCAGTTCCCTGTCCTGCCCAACACCGTGATCGGCCAGCTGGAAGCCAGGGGCTACCAGTTCGAGGCCCAGGAGGCCGTGGACGCGGAGCACACCTGTGTCCGCTTCGTCACCAGCTGGGCCACACCGGAGAGCGCCATCGACGCCTTCCTGAAAGACCTGGCGGACTGCAAATAAATCCAAAGACACGCTTTGAAGGCGGGGATATGCGCGGCATGTCCCCGCCTTCTCGCAGTATCTTCCGCATTTTTCCGTGGGTTTTCCCGATTTCGATTGTATTATGTTATAGTTGACGCAGTTGAAAAGAAGTAATACTATTTCTTGATAAAAAGATTTAAAAATCTTTTTATGGCGGCGTGAGACGCCGCCGCACCTGCGGCGCACCAAGAAAAGCATTAACAACATTCTTGGCGGCTGCGCCGCCGGGCCGCGTTCTGCGGCCCTATAAAACGATTGCATCGTTTATTAAAATAAAAACTTCTTTTCAACTTGTGGGTGAAACATCTCAACCCACAAGGCCGCAAAGCGGCCTTGCGTCAGACTTCCTAATCAGCACACGGGCGGTGCCCGACAGCGGCTGCGCCGCTGTCAGATAATCGGTTTTTTCCGATTTTCAAGTGTGCCGATTATATCATGGAACCACATCTTTAGAGAGGAGGGATCTGCCCATGACCGACACGGACCTGCTGGCCCGTCTGGCGGCTGACCGTGCTGACGGAATGGAAGCTTTGCTGCGGCAGTACGGCCCCCTCCTGCGGTATGTCATCGGCGGCATCCTCCGGGACAGTCTGGACGCGGAGGACTGTCTCTCCGAGGTGTCCTTGGCGCTGTGGCAGAAGCTGGACAGCTATGATGCGGCCAGGGGAAGCCTCTCCACCTGGCTCACCGCCGTGGCGCGGAACACGGCCCTGAACCACTGGAAGGCCCGCCGGCGGCGCGACAGCCACGCCGCCGAAGCTGAGCCCGCCTCTTCCGATACGCCGGAACAGGCGGTCCTGCGCCGGGAGCGTGCCGAACAGCTGAAAACCGCCATTGCCCGCCTGAGCGACCGGGACAGGCAGCTGTTCTATCGAAAATATTACTACCTGCAGTCCACCGCCCAGATCGCGGCGGAGATGGGCATGACGGAACGGGCCGCCGAGGGCCGTCTTTACCGGCTGCGCCAGCGGCTTCGGCAGGAGCTGGGAGGTGATGACGCATGAGAGAATGGGACGCTTTTGACCAGGAGCTGGCGGAATCCATGACGGAGATCCCTCCCGCGCCGGAGGCCGTCCGGGCTGTGACGCCCTGGCGGATGTCCATCGACCGCATCGTCCTGGGCCTCTGCCTGACCTGCTTCACGCTGAATTTTGCCTGCCTGCAATATATTTTGCCGGCGATCGGCACGGCCAACCTGTATCTTGGCTTCCGGGCACTGAGAAAAAACAATGTGTGGTTCCAATTTGGCTGGATCTGCAGTATTTGTAAAGTTACTTTGCTTTATATCAGTCTGGTGTTGAATGCCACGCCATACGCCGATATTTTCCCTGTTTCCCGCACGGTCCTGCAGGCCGCTGCGACGCTCCTGCTGTTCGCCGCCCTCCGGCAGGCGCTCCGGCAGGCTGCCGCGGAGCTGGGACAGACCTCTCAGAAAGACCCTGTCCTGTGGGCGCTGCTGTGGTATCTTCTCATCATCTTTTTGGCGCTGTCCTGGCCGGAGCCGGGATGGCTTGTGGGCGGTGCGGTGATGGTCGCCTTTGTCTGCATCATCCGTTCCCTGGCTCAAGCCGCCGCGGAGCTGGATGCCTGGGGCTATGCCGTCCGGGCGGCTCCGGTGAAGATCGGCACAGCCCGGTTCCAGGGGCTGTTCTACGGTTCCCTGCTGGCGCTGATCCTCCTCTGCACGCTCTTTTTCAATCACATTCGGCTGACTTGGACAGCAGTCGAACAAAATTTCGATTCCATGGAGATCGCCTCAACAGAGGAGCGTCACCTGGGCTTTCCCCGGGAAATGCTGGCGTATCTGCCGCCGGAGGAGCTGGAAAAATTGGCGGGCGCGTCCGCCTGTGTGTATCAGCCAAACGACATCAACGGCAAGATGGGCGGCCACCCCTTCACCACTTCCGGCACCATGGTCTATCTTGGCGGCGGAACAGCCCGGTTCTATGTGCTGGCGGAATATGACGATGAGATTGATCTGTTCTGGCAGAACCTGGCGGAATTCGGAAATTCCGGCGTTGACCGCTGGGACGGCGCCTGCTATCTGGCCTATCAAAAAGACGGTATCACATATCAAACCGCCGTTCCTGTGATCGAGCGGATGGAGACTGTGGACAACTTCTTCACCGGCCCCACAGAGGAGACCAGGATCCGGGCCCGGTACAGTTTTCCCGTCGGGGCCAAGAGTCGGACCTGCCTGTTTGTCTGCACGCTTCAGCTTTGGGATCTGGACCAGAACACCCCCGGCACCTCTTATTACCATGACTCCATCGTGAATTTCTATCGGGACCGCTTTCCTATCCGCTATCCCTATCAGATTTTTGAAGACGGCACCAGCAGCTCCAGGGATCTGGCCCAGTATTGTCAGCTCTTTGAATTTCATACTAGGCTTCATTAAAAAGCAGGCAAAGTCTCCCCGCAAGGGGGATGCGATATTCGTAAGGCGCTGAAGCGCCAACGACTATCCAATGCTTTGTATAGCGCCGAAGGCGCGTTGAAGTCTTATGAGACGGCATTTGTGCCTGTGGCACAAATGGGCGGCGCGCTTAGCAACGCCTTCTTCCGCAGAAAATATCTATTTTCTGCGGAAGAAGCGTATCAGTTCTGAGGCCTGATGCCGAAGCCAAGCAAAAAGGCTCCACGGTCACTTTCCCGGCGGGCATGGGGAATGTGTACTTTAATAGACCTACGGAAAAACTTTCCCAAGGCGGAAATCGGGCTTCACATTTCAAGCCCGCCGATCCGCAAAAATTTCATCGAATCCTGTGGCATTTCTGTAAAGACCGTGTTAAAATGAGTCCACTGTCCACAGCGGTGGACAAATTCCAGGTCCAACGGAGGGCTTGTCCATATGGCACCGAACCAGGGAAAAACATATGAGGTCGATATGTGCAGCGGCCCTATTCTGCCGAAGATGCTGCAATTCGCGGTCCCGCTGATGTGCTCCAGCATTTTGCAGCTGCTGTTCAACGCGGCGGACATCATCGTGGTGGGGCGCTGGGCCGGAGACAACTCCCTGGCGGCGGTGGGATCCACCACCTCCCTGATCAATCTGCTGATCAACCTCTTCATCGGCCTGTCCGTGGGCGCCAATATCCTGGCCGCCCGGTTATACGGCGCCAATGAGAAGGAAGGGCTTCGTCAGACGGTCCACACCGCCATGCTGCTGAGCGTCATCAGCGGCGCCCTTCTGACAGTGGTCGGCGTCTGCGGCGCCCGGACCATTCTGATCTGGATGCAGTCCCCCGCTGAAGTCCTTGGGCTTGCCGCGGTCTATCTCCGCATCTATTTCCTGGGAATGCCCGCCACCATGCTCTACAACTTCGGCGCCGCCCTGCTGCGGGCGGTGGGCGACACCCGGCGTCCCCTGTACTATCTGTTCAGCGCCGGTGTGGTGAATGTGGTACTGAACCTGTTTTTTGTCATCGTCTGTCATTTGGATGTGGCCGGCGTCGCCATCGCCACCGCGGTCTCCCAGTGCGTCTCCGCCGCCCTGGTGGTCCGGTGCATGATACGGGAGCAGGGCGCGGTCCATCTGGAACCGCGGGAGCTGCGCATCTGGAAGGTCCGGCTGAAGCAGATCTTACAGGTGGGCCTGCCCGCCGGCTTTCAGGGGGCTCTGTTCTCCCTGTCCAACGTGGTCATCCAGTCCTCCATCAACTCTTTCGGAGAGATCGTCGTGGCCGGCAACTCCGCCGCCTCCAACATTGAGGGCTTTATCTATGTGGCTATGAACGCCTTTTATCAGGCCAATGTCTCCTTCACCAGTCAGAATTACGGCGCCGGGCGCTATGACCGCATCCGCCCCATTCTGCTGCGGGCCCAGGGCTGCGTGATCGTCATCGGCGCTGTGCTGGGCGGGACCGCCGCGCTGATGGGGCCGCATCTGCTGCGGATATACTCCTCCAGTCCCGCCGTCATCAGCGCGGGGATGATCCGGCTCATGATCGTCTGTGTTCCATATGCTCTCTGCGGCATGATGGATGTGATGGTGGGCTCCCTGCGGGGACTGGGTTATTCCGTGATGCCCATGCTGGTCTCCCTGATGGGTGCCTGCGTCTTTCGGCTGGTCTGGATCGCCACGGTCTTTCAGCGTCCGGCGTTCCACACCATACAGACGATCTATTGGTCCTATCCCATCTCCTGGACCATCACGTTCCTGACCCATCTGGCCTGTTACATCTGGGCCATGCACCGGTTAAAACAACATCTGGAAAAAACGCTGCGTGCAGGTTGATGCACGCAGCGTTTTTCTTCTCTTAGAACCTGTATTCATAACCGGGGAATGCCGGATGGACGAGGATTTTTCTTGTCAGACAAGGAGATTTTCCACAGCCATACTGACGTATGGCAAGGAAAAACGACGCAGTACGGCGG
>JAETOQ010000097.1 GCA_021771635.1 Oscillospiraceae bacterium
GCGCCGATCAGGAACGCCTCGGGCTTCAGGTCCTCGATGACATCGCAGATGACCTTGGCGTAGGCGTCGGTGTTGTAGACGCTCAGCAGGGGGCTCTCGCAGACATAGACCTTGTCCGCGCCGTAGCCGCCCAGCTCCTTGGCGGCGGACTCGATGCCCTCGCCGCCCAGCAGCAGGCCGCACAGGTTCACGCCCAGCTCGTTGGCCAGGTCGCGGCCCTTGGAGATCAGCTCGAAATCGGTGGGCATCAGCTTGCCCTCGCGCTGCTCGCAGAACACCCATACATCCTTGAAAGCAGCAATATCAGCGCTGTTGAAATTAGACATAATCTTTTATCCCCTTTCTCAGATGATGTGCTTCTTGGCCAGGATACCGGCCAGCTTCTCGCAGGTGTCCTTGTCAGCACCCTCCAGCATCATGCCGGCGCCCTTCTGGGGAGGCGTGAAGCTCTTGAAGATGTTGGTGGGAGAGCCCTTCAGGCCGATGGTGGTGGCATCGATCAGGGGATGATCCTTCAGCGTCTCATAGTTGAAGGTGGCAAGAGGCTTGCTGTAAGCCTCAAAGACGCCGCCGACGCTCATGTAGCGAGGCTCGTTCAGCTCCTTGATGCAGGTGATCAGGCAGGGAGTCTGGGTCTTGATGGTCATGTAGCCGTCTTCCAGCATACGCTTGACGGTGACGGACTTGCCGTCCACCTGAATGTCAGCGGCGTAGGTGATCTGGGGCAGGTTCAGCTTCTCAGCGATCTGGGGGCCGACCTGGGCGGTATCGCCATCGATGGCCTGACGGCCGCACATAACGATGTCGTCATCCTCCACGCCGATGGTGCTGATGGCAGCAGCCAGGACCTGAGAGGTGGCGTAAGTATCGGAGCCGCCGAACTCACGGGCGGAGACCAGAACGGCCTCATCAGCGCCCATAGCCAGGGCCTCACGCAGCATGCCGGCCGCGGGAGGAGGACCCATGGTGACCACAACGACCTTGCAGCCGGTGGCGTCCTTCATCTTCAGGGCGGCCTCCAGGGCGTTCATGTCATCGGGGTTGGTGATGGTCTGCATGGAAGCGCGGTTCAGAGTACCATCGGGATTGACAGCCACCTTACCGGAGGTATCGGGAACCTGCTTAATAGAAACAATGATCTTCATTTTAACCTTTACCTCCTATCTTACTTCACGCCCAGGTGGCTGGAAATGACCATACGCTGGACTTCGGATGTACCCTCATAGATCTCAGTGATCTTGGCGTCGCGCATCATGCGCTCCACGGGATATTCACGGGTGTAGCCGTAGCCGCCGAACAGCTGGACAGCGCGGCGGGTAACGTCAGAAGCGGCCTCAGCGGCGAAGAGCTTGGCCATGGAGGCGTCCATGGAGTAGTCCTCATGCAGCTGCTTCTTGCAGGCAGCGGCATACACCAGGTACTGAGCGGCCTGCATACGGCAGTGCATATCGGCCAGCTGGAACTGGGTGTTCTGGAACTGGCTGAGGCGGCGGCCGAACTGGACACGCTCCTGGGTGTACTTGACAGCCTCGTTCACAGCGCCCTCGCCCAGGCCCAGAGCCTGCGCGGCGATGCCGATACGGCCGCCGTCCAGTGTCTGCATGGCGATCTTGAAGCCCTTGCCTTCCTTGCCCAGCAGGTTCTCCTTGGGAACGATGCAGTCCTCAAAGATCAAATCGCAGGTGGAGCTGCCGCGGATACCCATCTTCTTCTCGTGCTTGCCGGTGGAGAAACCGGGGAAGCTCTTCTCCACGATGAAGGCGGAGATGCCGTGGTTGCCCTTGGACTTGTCGGTCATGGCAAAGACCACGAAGGTGTCAGCCACGTTGCCGTTGGTGATGAAGCACTTGGAGCCGTTGAGCACGTAGTCGCCGTTCTCGTTCTTCACAGCCAGAGTCTGCTGGCCGGAGGCGTCCGTACCGGCGTTGGGCTCGGTCAGGCCGAAGGCACCGATCTTGCGGCCGCTGAGCAGGTCGGGCAGATACTTGCGCTTCTGCTCCTCGGTGCCGTTTTCAAAAATGGGGGCGCAGCACAAAGAGGTGTGAGCGGACACGATAACGGCAGTGGTGCCGCAGACCTTGGCCAGCTCCTCCACGCACATGGCGTAGCTGAGAACATCGCCGCCAGCGCCGCCGTACTCCTTGGGGAAGTAGATGCCCATCATGCCCAGCTTCGCCATCTTCTCAACGGTCTCCATGGGGAAGCGCTCTTCTTCGTCGATCTCTTCAGCCAAAGGCTTGACTTCGTTCTCGGCGAACTCACGGTACATCTTACGGAGCATCAGCTGCTCGTTTGTCAGATGAAAATCCATACCATTTACTCCTTTTCTTCTTTACTTGCTGTAATCGTAGAAGCCCTTGCCGCTCTTCTTGCCAAGCTGGCCGCCGCGGACCATCTTCTTCAGCAGCAGAGCGGGACGGTACTTGGGATCACCGGTCTCATTGAACAGGGTGTTCATAATGGCCAGGCACACATCCAGGCCGATGAAGTCGCCCAGAGCCAGGGGGCCCATGGGATGGTTGGCGCCCAGGCGCATGGCCTTGTCGATGTCCTCCACAGAGGCGACGCCGGTCTCCACCAGGCCGATGGCCTCGTTGATCATGGGGATGAGGATCTTGTTGACCACAAAGCCGGGAGCCTCGGCCACCTCAACGGGGTCCTTGCCAATCTCCTGGGAGAGGTTGTAGATGAAGTCAAAGGTCTCCTGGGTGGTGTTGGCGCCACGGATGACCTCCACCAGCTTCATGCTGGGCACGGGGTTGAAGAAGTGCATGCCGATGACGGGATGCTTCAGGCCAAGGCCCATCTCCGTCACGGACAAAGAGGAGGTGTTGGAGGCGAAGATGGCCTCGGGCTTGCACATGGCGTCCAGCTCACTCAGCAGCTCCCGCTTGGTGGCCATGTCCTCCTTCACGCACTCAATGACAAGATCCGCGTCAGCACAGGCGGACTTCTCTTCCACCAGGATGTTGGCCATCAGAGCGTCCACGGCCTCCTGTGTCATCTTGCCCTTTTCAACGCGCTTCTGCAAAGAAGCGGCCAGCTTATCCTTGTGCTTCTGGGCGGAAGCAACGGAGCTTGCGTACATCAGAGCGGTGTGGCCCTTCGCTGCGAAAACCTGGGCAATGCCGCTGCCCATAGTGCCTGCGCCAAAAATTGCTACCTTCATGTTTTTTCCTCCTGTTATTTAAAATTTGTGTTTCGGTTACCCTTTGAAATGCCTTCCGGCAGGCGCTTTTGCTCCACCGGTCGTTTGGTCGGACCATAGGGAAAAACAGAATAAACCCGCACATTGCCAATTTACTCACAATCTTTATTATAGGGGTGTCTCCGCCATTTATCAAGCCCAAATTGCGTTGATACAGCCCGGTTTTGCGCTTTTTTACACTTCACACAAAATACTCGTTAAATTTTATACAATTTTGTTAAGTACTTAACACATTCCGCCTTTCCCCTTCTCTTCTTCCAGTGCAGAAATCCGTTTACAGGGCCGATTTCCTGTGGTAAAATCTTCTTAAAACCACAAGTTCTTGTGAATTCTGTGCAATTTGACATCCCAGGAGGATTTTGATATGCGGATGCGGAAAAAGAAAAATCTGGTGCCGCGGATGGAGCGGTGCGGCGACCGGCTGATCCGGGACCCCTATGACCGCCGGGGCCGCTGGCGGGAGCTGATGCCCCAGGCCCGGGAAGTCCGGCTGGAACTGGGCTGCGGCAAGGGCCGCTTCACCGCCGGCACGGCGGCGGCGGAGCCGGACGTGCTGTTCATCGCCGTGGAGATGGTGCCGGACGCCATGGTGGTGGCCATGGAGCGGTGCGTGAACGCCGGCCTCACCAACGTCTACTTCGTGGACGCCAACGCCGACCAGCTGCCCGCGTTCTTCGCCCCCGGGGAGATCGACCGCATTTATTTGAATTTCTCCGATCCCTGGCCCAGCAACCGCCACGCCAAGCGCCGCCTCACCCACGGCAATTTCCTGAGGCTGTACCGGCAGGTGCTGAAAATGGGCGGCCAGATCCACTTCAAAACGGACAACCAGGGCCTGTTCGAGTTCTCCGTGGAGGAGATCCCCAACTTCGGCTTCACCCTGTCGGAGGTCACTCGGGATCTCCACGCCAATGGCCCTGTGGGCGTCATGACGGATTACGAGGCCAAGTTCTATGAGCTGGGCCAGCCCATCAACCGGCTGGTGGCCACCATGATCCCCTGGGAGGAGTCCTTCCCCGCCACCATCAAGGATGTCCGGGAGCGGTGGCTGGACGCCTTTGCCTCGGAGGTCTCCGAGGAGGACCTGGGCAGGCACGTCCTGGCCGGGGGCAGCTACCTCTGGCACATCTTTTCCTACGAGCTGGTCCCCTGCAAAAAGGGTGCTGACGCCCGTGAGGCCCTGGCGGAGCTGCCCGATACGGAATGCTACCGGTTTTATAAGGAATATCCGCCCCAGGACCAGCCCCGGATCAAAGAGATCTCCATGGCGGATGTCTCCTCCCTGCCGGAGGAGCTGGACTGGTATCTGGTGGACAAGGACTTCACCTGGACCTATGTCCACACCCACGAGGCGGACTGCGGCCCCTATTTCTGCAAGCTGCCCTGAACATACCAGCCCTCCGTTCCTTGGAACGGAGGGCTGGCTCTATTGATACATGATACAGATGATACATGATACAGATGAAAAAAGCGGACGCACATGCGTCCGCTTTTTGATGCTGTTGATCAGCCCTTCACCATGGAGGCGATCTCCGCGGCGAAGTTCTCCTGCTTCTTCTCAATGCCCTCGCCCTTCTCGAAACGCACGGCGTCCTTGAAGGTGATGGTGCCGCCCAGCGCCTTGGCGGCGGAAGCGATATACTTCTCGACAGTCATGGTGTTGTCCTTGACGAACTCCTGCTGCAGCAGGCAGTTCTCGGCGTAGAACTTGTTCAGCTTGCCCATGACGATCTTCTCCCGGACAGCCTCGGGCTTGGAGGCCATCTTGGGATCGTTCTGCATCTGGACCATCATGATCTTCTTCTCCTCGTCCAGAACGTCCTGGGTGACCTGGGACTTGTCCCAGAAACGGGGATTCAGAGCGGCGATCTGCATGGCGACGTCCTTGCCGGCCTCGGTGGCATCGATGCCGCCGGAGACCTCCAGGTTCACCAGCACGCCGATCTTGCCGCCGGCGTGGATATAGGGAACGGAAACGCCGTCGGTGAAGAAGGCGAAGCGGCGGACCTTGATGTTCTCGCCGATCACCAGGACCATCTCCTGCTGCTGCTCCAGAACGGTCTTGTCAGTGCCGTTGTAAGGGCAGGCCATCAGTGCGTCCAGGTCAGCGGGCTTGTTGGCGGCCACGGTGGCGGACACGCCCTTGACGAAATCCACGAACTTCTCGTTCTTGCCCACGAAGTCGGTCTCGGCGTTGACCTCGACCACCACGCCCATGCCATCGATGACGGCAGCATAGGCCATGCCCTCGGCGGCAATACGGCCGGCCTTCTTGGCGGAGGCGGCCAGGCCCTTCTCGCGCAGGAATTCGATGGCCTTGTCGATATCGCCATCGGAAGCGGCCAGAGCCTTCTTGCAATCCATCATGCCCACGCCGGTCATTTCGCGCAGGTTCTTTACATCAGCTGCGGTAAAAGCCATTTTTTGTTTCCTCCAGTATAGTTGATATCAAAGCGCACCGCGCTTGAAAGAGTCAGATTACTCGGCGTCCGCGGCCTTCTCAGCGGCGGCATCCTCGGTCTGCTCGCCCTGCTTGCCCTCCAGCACGGCGTTGGCCATGATGGAAGAGATCAGCTTGATGGCGCGGATGGCGTCGTCATTGCCGGGGATGACATAATCGATCTCGTCGGGATCGCAGTTGGTATCGGCGATGGCCACCACGGGGATGCCCAGCTTGTGGGCCTCGGCGATGGCGTTGCGCTCCTTGCGGGTATCCACGATGAACAGGGCGCCGGGCAGCTTCTTCATTTCCTTCACGCC
>JAETOQ010000098.1 GCA_021771635.1 Oscillospiraceae bacterium
TCGGCTGATCTGACAGCGTATCCCGACCACGCCAGCGTGGCGGCCTACGCCAAGGACGCCATGAGCTGGTCCGTTGCCAACAGCATCGTGGGCGGCACCACCCAGGGGACGCTGAATCCCGCAGGCACTGCCACCCGCGCCCAGTTCGCGGTCATCCTGTCCCGCTTCTGCGAGAACATCGCGGGCTGACTATGAAGTCTGACGCAAGGCCGCTTTGCGGCCTTGTGGGATGAGATATCTCCCCACAAGTTGAAAAGAAGTTTTTACTTCTTTTCAACTGCGTAGACTATAAAACAGCGGATCACAAAAAACGAGGAACGGTTTTCACCGTTCCTCGTTCTCTTATGCGAACCCTCATGAAAAAGCAGACTATGTCTGCTTTTCACAGCGCCAGCAGCCGCCGTGCCACCTCCACGTTTTGCTGCTCCATCTTCTGCAGCCGCTCCACGGCGGCGGCCTGGGCCTCCGGGTGGGTCGACTGGGCGGCGGCCCGGTCGATCATTGCCCGCAGGCTTTCCTCCGTCAGGGCGTCCAGGTCCGTGAAATTCTCCTGGCCGATATACCGCAGGAAGGCGGACACCTTGGGATCATATACCACACCCGCCAGGGGGATACCCTGCCCGGCGGCAAAGATCAGGGCGTGGAGCCGCATGGACACCACCACCTCCATCCGGCTCAGTGCGCCGATGATGGTCCCGGCGCTGCCCGCGTCGTCCAGGAAGTAGTGGGGGATGTCAAGTCCCTGGGCCGCCAGCTGACCGGCGCCGGGGTCCAGGTGCTTTTCCACCGCTACGAACACCGGCGTCAGGCCGTAGGTCTCGTAGGCGTATTTCGCCGCCGCGCCGAACAGGGAGGCCTTTTCCTCAAAGCCCCTCCAGCGCCGCAGGGCGAAGCAGATATACCGGCCCCTGGGGGGAATGCCCGCGCGCAGGAGCACGCTGTCTGTCTCGTCGTCAGGGGCCTTGCGCAGAGTCAGGGCCGGATCGGCGGTCAGCAGGACCTCCGGCTGGGTGACGCCCATGGCCCGCAGCTCCGCCTGGGAGTCCGGCTCCCGCAGGGTGATGACGTCCACATTCTGGTTCAGGACACTGGCCGCCAGCTTCCGGTGGTTCTCCCGGGTGACGGGACCAATGCCGCAGCCGTACATCTGCACCTTGCATCCGCACTTCTTGGCGCTTTGGATGTTGTGGAGATAGAACCACAGCGACCGGCGGGAGGTCACATCCTGGATCAGGCTGCCGCCGCCGTTGATATAGAGCCTGGCATGGCGCATGGCCCGGTGCCAGGCGGGGATATCCATGCGGCTGACAGAGGGGACGCGGTAGGTCAGCCGGGTGCTCTTGGGGTCCTTGCTGAGGACAAGGACGGGCATGTCCGGATCAATGGACCGCATCTCCTGCAAAATAGCCTCCAGGATGGCGTCGTCTCCGGCATTGCCCCGGCCATAGGCACCGCAGATGACCACGCCGTCCCGCTTCCTCTGGGGGCGGTTGTGGCGGCGGATGATCTCCCGGTAGATGTTCAGCTGGGTGTCCACCGTCTTTTGGATGGAGAACTGGGTGGACGCCTTTTCAAACAGCTTTTCGCCCATCCTGCGGCGCAGGGCGTCGTCATTGCCCAGAGCCGCCAGATGGACGCCCAGAGCCTGCCAGTCGCCAGGGGCGAAGAGGCAGCCGTTTACGTCTGTGTCGATGAGATAGGGGACGCCGCCCACGGCGGTGCTGACGGTGGCCAGGTGGAACCGGGCGCCCTCTGTCAGGGCGTAGGGGAACGTCTCGGACAGGCTGGTGAGGGCATTGATGTCCAGAGCGGAGTAGAAGCGGTCCATGCCGCCGCTGATCCATCCGGCGAAGGTCACCTGCTTCTCCACGCCCAGCTCGCGGGCCAAAGAGGCCAGCTTGTCCTTTTCCTCGCCGTCTCCGGCGATGACCAGCCGCAGGCGGGGGCAATTGGCATAGCCCGCGGCGAAGCCCCGGATGAGGGTGGACATATCCTTGACAGGGTTCAGCCGGGCGGCGATGCCCACCACCACGCTGTCCTCGTCCACATCGGCTCCCAGGCTCCGCAGATAGGGGAGACGGTCCCCCTGGTCCGGGGCGGGGGTGAAGTCCAGCCCATTGTAGATGGCGTAAAACCGGTCCGGCGCAAAGCCACGGGAGATCAGCAGGTCCACCATGGCGTCGGACACGCCGATGCGGTAGTCCAGTCTCCGCAGGGCCCAGGCGTTGATGGTGCCGAAGGTCAGGCGGCTGAGGGGGCGGCCCATGTAGTCCAGCTTGTAGTCGCTGTGGACGGTGCTGACCACCGGCAGGCCGGTGGTGCCCCGCAGCAGGGCGCCGATCATGTTGGCCCGGGAGCCGTGGCAGTGGATGACCTGATAGCCGCCCTGGCGGATGTAGTCCGTCAGCTGCCGCCGGACGCGAAAGACGTTGTTGCCGCCGCAGATCATGGTGGGGATGCCCATCTGCCGGGCCTCGTCGGCAAAGGGGCCGTCCCGGAAGCACACCAATTGGGCGGTGATGGTTTCATTCAGATGCTTCAGCAGACTCAGCACATGGGTCTTGGCGCCGCCGGAGTCGCCGCCGCTGATGAGGTGGATGACTTTCATGAAAAGACCTCACTTTTATGAAATCCGAAAATGGTCTTGTGGAATCGCGAAAAATATTATACAATATCTGACGAACATTGTCCACAACAAGGGAAGCACTGATGAAATCAATGTGTGCGGATTGCCAGCAAAATTTTTCGCCTGGCAAGGCAAGAAGCCGCAGGAATCCTGGCGGATTTCAAGGCTTTTTAACGTAGTCCAGGCGGAAAATGGGGCGGCAAGGCGTGCGCGGGGATTTATTCAGTGCTTCCCTGGAAAAAGCCGGGCGCGTCCGCGCCCGTGATGGAGGAAGCCATGGAACAAAAAGCAAAGCGTGTTGGAAAATTCAACATCATCGATATCATCGCCGTGATCCTGATCCTGGCGGTGCTGGCCTTTGTGGGCCTCAAGCTGCTGGACCGGGGCAGCGGTGAGGGCGTCCAGCGGGAGATGACCAAGGTCACCTTTACCGTCCGGGCGGAAGGCGTCCCGGCGGAGCTGTATGAGAACTGCCAGGCCCACCTGCCCTCTCCGCTGATGGCCTCCGGCGCCCTGGTGGGCGGCGAGATCGTGGCGGTGGAGCAGGAGCCGTATTACGTGCTGGACGCAGGCGGGAACTGGGTGGAGGACACCGCCCACACCACCCTGCTCTTTACCGTGGAGACAGAGACGCCCACCGCCGAGGTGATGACCACCAAGGTGGGCGAGCAGGAGGTCCGCATCGGCAAGACGGACTACATCCTGAAAAGTGAGTTCATCGAGTTCCAGGACGTCACCATCGTGGACGTTGTCTGGGGAGAGCAAGGACAGTGAGGATACAGAGGCCCCGGCGCGCCGGGGCCTCTTTTCAAATTCCTGTTGCATTTTCTGGAAAAAGCGTATAAGATAAAGCTGGAAATCAAAAATGCGGCAGCCGCGGAGTGCTGGAACCACCCCACGGCCTGCGTAAGAGTGTTCACCCACTCGTACACAGCGGCATCTCGCCGCACCGCAACGTTTATTATAGTGTCTTTCCCCGCTTTTTACAAGCGGAAAAGGCGCTTAGTTTCGTTGTGTTCGCATTTTGTCGCCTTTGACAAACGCGGTGTATGAGACACTCATACACCGCGTTTTTGGTTTCCACCGGGGGGCCAAGGGGGTATGTTACCCTTTTGGCCGCCCTCCCGGTGGAAATACGGGCACAGCCCGATCAAAAGGAGACGATGAAAATGCGAACACAGCGAAAATTTTTGGCATGGCTTATTGCATTGGTTTTGTCAGTGTCGCTCATCCCAACAGCGGCCCTGGCGAGAGAACCGGAGGACGAGAACGGCAAGGTGCCGCCCGTCTGCGCCGGATCTGAGGCCGACGAGAGCTGCCCGGCGAAGGAACATGCGGAGGGCTGCCCCCTGTATGTGGAGCCGGAGGAACCTGCGGACTCCGTGGAGGATGGGCCGGATGATATGACCAACGCCGCCGACGAGCCGACCATTGAGGAACAGCTTGCGACGCTCATCGCGGCCCTGCCCGATCCGGAGGACATTGACACGGAGGAAGAGAATCAAAATGATACATTTTCATCAGAGAACAGTGCGGGAATTTCTATTACCTATACAATTATTGAAAATGCAACAGAAGATAAAAATGGGGCTGTCATTGTAGGAAAAAGAGGAACTGGTACAGGTAAAGATGACACTTCAATGAGAGCGGTTGGCGATACTGTAACTGGGGAGATCCAAATTCCCGAGACTGTTACCCATGAAGGTAGTACCTACACAGTTCGTGAAATCGGCTACTGCGCATTTCGCGCCAGAAATTCTATCACAAAAATTGTTGTTCCTGATACAGTTACAAGAATTAGTGATATGGCCTTCTCCGCTTGTACATCCTTAACGGAGGTTACAATTCCAAATTCAATCTCTGAACTCGGGACATATGTATTTGCAAATAGCGCTATCAGCAAAGCGAACTTTCCGGCTAATAAGAACATTACAAGCATTCCGGCCGGCACATTTTTGAATACCAAAATTACAAAAATGGATGTACCTAAATACATTACTGAAATTGGTGCATATGCCTTTGCTTATTGCGCTACTTTGTCTCAGATAGCCCTGCCAAAGAACCTGGCTTCAATTAAAGATTACGCATTTTATCAAGCAAAAATAGAGGGCACACTCGTTCTTGAAAATCTTACAGAAATCGGGAATCTGGCTTTTGCGCAAACTAATTTGGAGAGCATAACGATAAAGCAAATATCAACATTAGGTACGTGGGCATTTGCGAACAATACTAATTTAAAGAAAGTAACAATGCCTGACACGATGACCACTTTGCCACCAGGGACTTTCTCCAATACTGGATTTGTATTTTATGAAATACCTTCCAACATAACAAATGTGCAACGTCAGGTGTTTTTTAATTGTGGCAGCTTAGTTGCGATATATGTTCCAAGCAGCGTACAGTCGATTGGCGATAACCAAGAGTTTTCTGGATTGGCTCAAAGCAGTTGCCTTTACTTTGAAAGCGAAAACAATTTAGCGCTACTAAAGCAAAGTGAAAAGTTCACATCACATTATGATGAAAATAAAACGTTTATTGCCGTAACTAATGGCGGCACCTTTGCCCCGAACACCAAATTTGAGTCCGGCAAGCTGGCCGCCCCCGCCAAGATAGGCTACATTTTCGACGGCTGGTACGACAACAAAGAGTGCACTGGCACCGCTGTGACCGCTCCCAAAGTAGGAACGACCTATTATGCCAAGTGGAAAGAATGCACAAACCATCGTTGGGAAGATGCCACATGCACGAAACCTAAAACCTGTTCTATCTGCGGCAAGACAGACGGGGACGCGCTGGGCCACAGCTATCAGGAGGCCGTGACCGCCCCCACCTGTACCGAGAAGGGCTGCACCACCCACACCTGCTCTCGCTGCGGTGATAGCTATGTAGACACTTATGTGCCTGCCACCGGCCATGACTGGAACGATGGCGTGGTGACAAAAGAACCCACCTATTCTGAAACGGGGATCAGGACATACACCTGCAAAAATTGTGGTGAAACAAAGACGGAAGAGCTCGCAAAGCTGACACGTCCCTCCGGCGGCAGTTCCGGCAGCTCCGGCTACACCGTCAGCGTGGACAGCGGCAAGAACGGCTCCGTGACCGTCTCTCCCAAGAGTGCCTCCAAGGGCACCACGGTGACCATCACCGTCAAGCCTGATAAGGGCTGCGAGCTGGACGACCTGACTGTCACCGACAAGGACGGCGACGCCGTGAAGCTGACCAAGAAAAGCGACACCAAATACACCTTCACCATGCCCAGCGGCAAGGTGGAAGTGGAGGCCACTTTCGTCAAGATCAAGGAAGAGGTTCCCCAGCAGACCTTC
>JAETOQ010000099.1 GCA_021771635.1 Oscillospiraceae bacterium
GGCGGTTTCCGCCCGTGCTCTCTCCAACTCGTCGCGCACCCGGGACACCTCAGCCTCCGCCAAGTCCGCTCTGGCCGATGCTGAGGCCTCGGAGGCGGAGAGCTTAGCAACTTCCCCCATCGCCCGTACCAGCGCCTTGTGCTCCTCCGCCATGATGGAGCGGTCTTCGGCCGCCCGAGCCTCGGCCGCGTCGGCCCTCTCCCGCTCATCCTCGAAGCGGGCCCGCCAGGCAGCCACGAGGTCGGCTTCGTCCCGCTCACGCCTGTGCGGACTCTCCGGCTCCCCAGCAGATGACGGGCCTTGGGGACGACCGGTGCCGGCAGCCGCCGTCCTAGACACCGACGCGGCGACCGCCGAGGCGGTGGCGTTCGGAATCTCGAGCACACCGCCGTCCCTCTGGACCGAACCCCACAATTCTAGTTTCGATATATGGTTTCGAACGGTTGCCTTCGTCACCCCCAACTCTTTTGCCAGGTCGGCAATTGTGACCATCGACTGCCCTTTCGGTTGATCGGTGAATACATAGTTTTACCTGTATCTATCTTAGCGTTTTGACCATTTTTAATCTGCATTTATATCCGATAAAAACGATTTTTACCGACGCCCAGCATTACATAACCCCCGTTATCGTCCCATCATCCCTCTTAGATTTCCGCCATGGGAACCACAGCCCGGAAGGGGAAGCGCCATGGATGAGACCGACAGTCTAGGAGTCCTCAAAACCCCGTTTTCCCGCTGCGCCGTACTGGCCGAGACGGGCTGATGGGCGTCTCGCCGGGGTTTTCAAGGCGGACGGGTCCCGCTGTATGGATTGTCTCATTCTGGCTATAATTATGGCGCTTTTAATGGCTATCGAAGGGAGCGGACATGGGCGGTGCCACTGTCTCCGTCGCTGAGGCGAGGAACAACTTTTCAAGGCTATCGAGCGCGGTCGTAGAGACGGGGGAGCCGGTGACGGTATTTCGCAACTCGCGGCCGTGGGTGGTCATCAGCCCGGCGGAGCCGCCGGCGCGATACTACGACGCGGAAGTGGAGGCCGGGGTCGTCCGGAGCTCCCGCGACATCGCCGAGGGGCGCTGGATGGGCCTGGACGAGTTCCTGAGGCGGTCCCGTGGCTGAGGTCAGGGTGTCAGAAGGCTTCTGGGAGGACTTTGAGGCCGTTTGGTCGAAGCCGCTGCGTGCCCGCATATCGTCGGCTGTCGAGCTGCTGGTGTCCATGCCGCTGCGGGGGAGCTCGCTGGACCTGTCCGAGGCGGCCCTCCGCGCCTGCCCCGAGGGCGCGCGTCGCATATCTGTCCCGCCATTCGACGTCATCTACTCTTTCGACGAGCTCGAGGACGTCGTGTGGGTGCGGGCCCTCGTCCACGCGCGGCGGGCATAGGAGAGCCTTCCCCGATTCTCCATGAGGGTTCATCATATCAATATTAAAATTAAATAGTTGACACTACATCCCTAAACCGGACAAAGATCAACCCCGCTGCCCTCGTTCTCTTTGCTGCCGTACGCCGGCCCGGCGGTCAAGAGCGCGGGCGCTGCGCCGCCCTGAGGGGCACCGCCCGCTGCCCGCCGCCCCGGCTGCACCCTGCGGGGGACAGACCCACCCCTGCGCGGGGGCAGGAAAATCAAAAAGCGAATTTCCACCGGGCCTCGCATTACGACCGCACCCATCCCTTGGTCACCTGCGCGTCTGCGGGCCACCTGGGCACCTCGACCGCAGGTCGCGAGGACCCTCCTAGGGTCTCCGACCTCTCGTTACCCGGGCGCGGAGAGCCGCCGCGCCCGGGCCGCGCAGCACGGCCCAGGTGTTCCCCGGACGGAAAGCCCCGCTGTCCGGCACGGAGCCTTCCTTGATCTCCGAAGCCCTCCCCGTTTTCATTCGCGGGGGGACCTTTGATTCGCCCGTCAGGGGACATTTTCCCCGCGCCCCTGCGGGCGCGGGCCGTCGGAGTACGGCCTATGGCTGCTATGCAGCGGGCGGGCACGAAGAAGGCCGCCCCATATACGCGGAGCGGCCTTCTGAAAAATATCTGCATGGGGGCTATATCTCGATCGGCGGTCTTATCAAGACCCAGGTCGGAGGCTATAATCGCCCTTAGCCGATATATCTGCGGGGCTCGCCGCGATATGTCGGATTCCTTTCGGGACGGCAATCCCGTCTGGAACCCTTGCTACTGGGGTCATAGTAGCACACTCACCAAGCCCGCCCGCCTTTCGCGAGGCGGGCCATTTTTTTGCCAGAAACACCGAGACGTCTGCCAGAGATCCCTGGACGGTATACCCGGGGTCATCAGAGGACACGGGCCCCGTTCGAGGCAGCCCCAAGACCACCGAAACAGCCTCCCATCCCTCACCCACCGACGGGCCAAGGGAGACCGCAGAGGCAGGCACACTTTGTAGTGCAACGCCCACAGGGTGTAAGTCTTGCTGTTCTCAGGGCGACACTTTTTAGCTCACGTCAATCTAGAGGACTCCAGTTGCAAGGCGACATAGCACAGCATCCCGTCAGGATATGTAGAACATAAGTTCTGTTTTTGCAAATAGAATATATGTACGCCCTCCGAGTAGCATGGTCGGTAACCGACCAACGACGGCCACAGGGGCCGGGCAGACCATTGGAGGAAGAATTGGAAAAATCTGAAAAAGGAGCGACGAAGTCGGCATTCGAAGAGCTCGCAAGGGCAAGAGAGGACGCCGCCATGCTCGGATGCGTGTCGGGCGGCGCTGGCATTGCATCCGCAAGGGCTGCGACAAGGAACGCCCAGGCCAAGGAAATCGAGGCGATGGTGTCGCGTATGGTCGACGCCATACCGGTAGACCGCTGGGCCGTGGCGGTCGAGCTACACGTCGTTCGCGGCATGTCTGTCACCGTGGTCGCCCGCGAGATGGGCGTGTCCCGAAGCACTGTCTACTCATACCTGTCGAGGGCGGCGGACTGGGCCGACTCGAACATGCCGCAGCAATAGGACTTGGACGCTGCCAGACACAAATACAAACACATGTACCCATATAGACCCAGGCGACGGATATATTCCTTCCTGCCGGACGACCGAAAGCGCCCGCCGCACCGCGGTGACCTCCGGAGGGGGCGCAGGACCCGGCACAAGGCTCGCATCGGCGCATCGCCGCAACGGACTCCGCGATGAAGGGAGGGACTATGTCCATCAACTGGAAGGTACGGCTGCGTCATCGGCAGTTCTGGCTCGGTCTCACCGGAGCGCTCGGGACGTTCGCGGTCGCCGTCGCCGGATTCTCCGGCCACGGGGACCGCGCCATGGACGTCTCAGACGCCGTCAACACCATGGCGGCGTCCGTACTCACGGTCCTCGCCCTGCTCGGCGTCGTCATAGACCCGACTACGGAGGGGGCCGAGGATTCGGACCAAGCGATGACGTACGAGGAGCCAAAACCGAAAGATTAAATCCAACAAAGGAAGGAATCAAAATGGCAACTTACAGGGAAGCTGCGGTAAACCTCATGACCCAACTCGCTACCGAGGGAAGAAGCTACAGTCTCGGCGGCGGCCACGAGTGGGAAAACCTTGTCGAACGTTCCGTTTTCGGCGTCAGCGTCTATGTACCCGGAGGCGATATGGACTGCTCCGGATCCGTCTCCGCAGTTTACAAGGCACTCGGGTTGCTTGACAAATACACTATCTACCAAACAAGCGACATGGCGGACCTCATGGTGTCCACGGGGTACTTCACCGAACATCCCTGGGATGATCCGTATGTAATGCGTCCCGGTGATCTCATGTTGCGCCCGGCTGTGGGCGACGCCATCGGCCACGTTGCCATGTGTATCGCCAGCGATTTCAGTCTTGCCGAGTTTACGACCGCCGGTGCCGGCGGCCCCGGTGTCCGACCGTTCTACGATTTTCCCTGGACTATCTGCCTCGAGCTTTCCGACAGCATCGGCAACAAGACCTGGTCCGGCACCGGCGGCGGCACTACGACGGGAGGCCAGATTGGAGTCGACGGCTACTGGGGCACCGCAACCACATCCGCACTTCAGCGCCACTACGGCACTACGGTTGACGGCATCGTCTCCCACCAGTGGGCACCCAACGTCTCGGCAAACCCAGCGCTCACCTCAGGCTGGCAGTGCGACGAGACGGCGGCCGGCTCGCCGATGATTCGCGAGCTGCAGAAAGACCTTGGTACCGACGTCGACGGTATCTTCGGAGGCGCAGACATCTACGCCCTGCAGCGCAGGTGTGGGACCGTGGCTGACGGCGTGCTCTGGGGCCCCTCTCCCTGCGTGAAGGAGATGCAGCGCAGGCTCAATGCAGGCACGTGGTAGGCAGCCCGTCAAATCACCCGACATTCCCAAGGAACGCGAGGGGAGGGGGTCTATTGGATCCATCCCCTCGCGTTTTGCTTTCCGGCATTCGGAAACACTACTCGGCCGCGCTTTCCCACGGCTCGCCGGGGTTCTTCTCGTCGTAGTCGAAGTGGTCGTCGTCGCGGCCGACGGTGACCTGGTAGCCGTTCTCGCACTCGAAGATCTCGCCCTTGCCGTAGACGGCCACCTCGGCGGGCTTACCGTTCACAACGGCCTCGGCGCGCACGTACTGGGTGCCCTCGGAGTCGGTGCGCAGGGCCCCGGTGAGCATCCAGCACCACTGCGGGCCCGGGTAGTCCATCTGCATGACGACGTCGACGCGCCGCCCCGAGCGCTCGCCGACCTGGGCCTGCGTCCCGTAGTACACCAGGCTGGTGAGGCCGGGGAGCAGCTCGTCGTCGAACATGAACGCACCCTGGGCGCGCTCGAAGCTCGGGAAGTCGTCCTTCTGCGGCGGCTCGACGAGCGTCGTAGCGGCGGTGGGAATCATTGACAACGGTGCTCCAATAATCGCAATCGGTTCCGATGCCAGCGCCGTCCCCAAAGCCATAGCCATAAGCACGGACATAAGCTCTCCTCTCAATACGTCGGCACCTCGATTATACCCGGGGCAAGGCATGGGAAGATTCGACCACTCCCATTGGCACACCGCACCGCAAGGCACCCGTGGTAACCCATGATAAAGATGGTACGGGCGCACGATTTCTCGTTCGCCTTCGACCAATATCCCCCAACATCCACCATGGCCCCCCCCTGGAATCCAGGGGCGCGGGGCATCCCCCGCACGAAGCGGCCTTCGCCGCTTCGGATGCCCTTCTTTCAGAACTTGTAGCTGCAGTAGTTCATCATTTTGTGATACAAGAGGCGCACGCCAATCTGTATCACAAAATGAGAGTCTTGCTACCCGTAGAGGCACCCGGACAAGACCGCCTTAACGGAACGTCAAGAAATGCGACCACGGCATAGACAGGCCGCATCCTACTCGGCATAGAGCCCGAAGACGGGCTGCTCAGTACATCCACCGAGAAGCGCGCAGCCAGGCCCGTAGGTCCACACGCCACCATTTGCGCAAAACGGCCCCATTGGTGAGATTACAGTTTTCCGTGCCGGTGGAAACACCGCCGGCACGGCGCCGGGAAGCGCCTCAGGAACCAGAGAAGGAATAGAACTATGAGCTGTGGGGACTTCGCCTGGAACTGCATGTCGGCCTACTACCGATTCGGCTACAACATCGGCAACGCAATCATGGGTCTGTTCTAAGGGGCGGCGCGTCCCCCCCCCCGACGGTCCTTAGATCAATCAGACTCTGAGCGCAGGCGTTCAATCGGCGCCCCACCGGGTTTTCCGGGGGGGGCGCCGAAGTATATGAGCAGCTAAGGCACGGAGCCTCTTAGACGACCGAACCCGCAGGTGGGGGTAGCAGCCCCGCAAGGCCAAGTAGCCTGCGCCAAGGCCCCGCCGCCCTGACCGCCTCGACCGAAGCGCGAAGGATGGCGGTTTCCGCCCGTGCTCTCTCCAACTCGTCGCGCACCCGGGACACCTCAGCCTCCGCCAAGTCCGCTCTGGCCGATGCTGAGGCCTCGGAGGCGGAGAGCTTAGCAACTTCCC
>JAETOQ010000100.1 GCA_021771635.1 Oscillospiraceae bacterium
GTCAGACAAGGAGATTTTCCACAGCCATACTGACGTATGGCAAGGAAAAACGACGCAGTACGGCGGGAAAAAGACCGCTCAGACGGCGTTCAACGGTTGTGAATACAGGTTCTAAGTCAGGAACTGCCAAAACGCCAGATCAAATAGGGGCATATGCCATATCAGCACAAAAGGTACAGGGGGATCGGAAAAATTAGGGGTTGCATTTCTCGTCATACTGTTGTATACTACCCATAGAAAGCAACTGAATACTTTGTCTTCAGGGCGGGGTGTGATTCCCCACTGGCGGTAAAGTCCGCGACCGGATGCCTTTCGGTATCCGCTGACCCGGTGAAACTCCGGGACCAACAGTTACAGTCTGGATGGAAGAAGATGAGTGCGGCAAAGCCGCGCATTTTGATGCGCTTCTTTGTTGCTTGTTCACCTTGGAGAAGTCAAAGCGTCCAGGGTGTTTTCAAGCAAACAAAAGGAGTGTATTTTTATGTCCGAACCCAATGTCAACGCCATCCATACCAACACCCGCTCCCGCATGAATGTCAAGACCATCACCTCTCTTGGTATGCTGACCGCCATCTCCTACGTGGTGATGCTCCTCAGCAAAGCTCTGCCCCAGGTCTCCGGCTTTTTGCAGCTGGACCTGAAGGATACCGTGATGTGCATCGGCGGCTTCATCTTCGGGCCTGTGGCCGCCGCCGCCATCGCCATTGTGGTGGCTGTGGTGGAGATGTTCACGGTCAGCGACACCGGCATCATTGGCTGCATCATGAATGTGCTGGCCACCTGCGCATTCTGCTGCACCGCCTCTTACGTGTACAAAAAAGTCCACACCAAGAAAGGCGCCGTTTTGGGCTTGGCCCTGGGCACCGTCTGCCTGGTCGTTGTCATGCTGCTGTGGAACTACCTGATCACCCCCATCTACATGGTCATGGACCGCTCCGTGGTCGCCTCCATGCTGATCCCGGTATTCCTTCCTTTCAACTTCGTCAAGGGCGGCCTGAATATGGCCCTGATCCTGGTGCTCTACAAGCCTGTGGTCACCGCCCTGCGGAAAGCCCGTCTGGTCCCCGAGTCCCAATCCAGCACGCAGAAGAGCGGCGGTAAGCTCAATGCCGGCTTCCTGCTGTTTTCCCTGGCTCTGCTTGCCACCTTTGTCACCCTGGCCCTGGTGCTGATGGGCATTCTCTGATTTTAAAATCCACCATATGCTCCATAGAGAGACGGCAGGCCGCGCGGTCTGCCGTTTCTCCCTTTTCAGCGGTGAACAGATGTGCTATTATCATGCGTACTGAACAAAGCCGAAAGCCAAGGATTTCAAGGCCATTTGGCTTTGTTCGAGTGCAAGGTTTTTTGGCTAAATTGTCTAAAAACCTTGCACCTTCCACTGGTGCGCCGCAGCGCTACCGGTGGAAATACGCATTGTAACAATGGCTGAATTCCATAAAAGCGGCCTCTTTGAGCCGCATTTATGGAATTGCGCGGCTGCCGCCGCGCGAATAAACCGCAAAGCGGTTTATTCAGTAGACATTATTATATGCTTATATGGCAGCACGCTCCCCCGCGTACGCCATTCCATGAAAGGAGCCTCCCATGGACCGCGTGATCCTGCACTGTGATCTGAACTGTTTTTACGCCTCGGTAGAGCTGTTGAGCCGCCCGGACCTGCGGGATGTGCCCACGGCGGTCTGCGGCGATCCCTCCTCCCGCCACGGCATCATTCTGGCAAAGAACGAGCCGGCCAAAAAATGCGGTGTGCAGACCGCGGAGACCATTTGGCAGGCAAAGAAAAAATGTCCCGATCTGGTATTGCTGCCGCCCCACCATGATCTGTACCGGGCGTACTCCCAAAAAGTCAACGCCATCTACGATGAGTACACCGACCTGGTGGAGCCCTTCGGCATCGACGAGAGCTGGCTGGATGTGACCCACACCCTCCACCTGTTTGGCGGGGACGCCAAGTCCCTGGCGGACGTCCTGCGGACACGGATGAAACAGGAACTGGGCCTGACGCTCTCCGTGGGTGTCAGCTTTAACAAGGTCTTCGCCAAGCTGGGCAGCGACTACAAAAAGCCGGACGCCACTACGGTGATTTCCCGGGAAAACTGGCGGAAGATCGTATGGCCCCTGCCGGTGGGGGACCTGCTGTATGTGGGCGGCGCGGCCCAAAAACTGCTGAAGCAGTACGGTGTGGAGACCATCGGTCAGCTGGCGGCCTGCGATCCGGGAATGCTGGAGACTTTGATGGGCAAGCTGGGTTTCCAGCTGTATGAGTACGCCAACGGCCTGAGTCAGGAGCCGGTGCGCTCCCGGTACGATGCGGAGCCGGTCAAATCCGTGGGCAATGGCACCACATTCCCCAAAAATCTGACCACCAGGGCCGAGGTCCAAACGGGTGTCGCCATGCTGGCGGACTCCGTGGCTATGCGCCTGCGGCGCTGTGGCTTGTACGCCAGCGGCATCCAGGTCACGATCCGGGACCCGGAGTTCCGGGACCGCTCCCGCCAGCGGCAGCTTGCCGCCCCCACCCACTTGATCCGGGACCTGACGGACAACGCCTTGGCTCTGGTAGGGGAGCTGTGGAAACCGCCGTCCCCCATCCGGGCGCTGACGGTCACTGCCATCCATCTGGTCCAGGATGGTCAGGCCTATGAACAGGTGGACCTGTTTACCGCCGCGGCGGCCCCCAAAAGGGAAAAACAGGAAAAGCTGGAGGCCGCCATGGACCGCATCCGCGGTAAATACGGCACCGGCGCCATTCTCTTCGGCGCCGCCCAGCCGGAAAAAGAGGAGGACCCATTCCCATGACCAAGCAGGAAGAAAAACAGAAGCTTCGCCGGATCATCCGGGATCTGGAAGTCCGGCTTTCAGACCAGTACCGCCGGAAAGCCGACCGTTCCATTGCCGGTCATCTGCTGGCGATGCCGGAGTACCGGACCGCGGAGACTGTGTTCTGCTTCGTGGGCACCGCCCACGAGATCGACACCCGGCCCATCCTGGAGGATATTTTGGCATCCGGAAAGGCGCTCTGTGTCCCCCTGTGCGCAGACAGGGGGATTATGGAGCCCCGGCGTGTTACATCGCTGGAGCAGCTCTCTCCCGGCTTCCATGGCATTCTGGAGCCTCCTTCCGGCAGTCCGCCGGTATCGCCGGACAACGTGGATCTTGCCGTCCTGCCCTGCCTGACCTGCAATCACCTCGGGCAGCGGCTGGGGCGCGGCGGCGGCTATTACGACCGTTTCTTGGCGCACTACCGGGGCGGTACTGTCCTCTTGTGCCGGGAACTGCTGATCCGGGAAGAGATCCCTGTCGAGCCACACGACTATCCCGTTCCCTGGGTCCTGACGGAAAAGGGCCTGTATGAGGACGGAACGCCGGCAAGGCTGTAAATCCCCGGCATTGCCGCAAATAGATATACTTGCAAAAAGAGCCTGATTCCCGTACAATTGATATATCTGAAAATCACAAAGGAGGACACCGCCATGATCCAACAGACAATGGACTATATCTCCCAGTTTGACCCCGAAGTAGGCGCTTCCATTCGGGAGGAATTCGCCCGGGAACGCCGCAATATCGAATTGATCGCCTCCGAAAATATCGTCAGTGAGGCCGTGATGCTGGCTATGGGCACCTGCCTGACCAATAAATACGCCGAGGGCTATCCCGGAAAGCGGTATTATGGAGGCTGCTATGCCGTGGATATCACCGAGGAGATTGCCCGCAAGCGGGCCTGCCAGCTCTTTGGCTGCAGCTATGCCAATGTGCAGCCTCACTCTGGCGCCAATGCCAATCTGGCGGTTTTCTTTGCCCTGGCCAAGCCCGGTGACACGATCCTGGGCATGGATCTGGCCCATGGCGGTCACCTGTCCCACGGAAGTCCGGTCAATATTTCAGGCAAATACTTTAATATAGTGTCCTATGGCCTCAATTACGAGACGGAGACCATTGATTATGACGCTCTGCTGGAAACGGCCAAGGCCTGCCGCCCCAAACTGATCGTAGCCGGTGCCTCCGCCTATCCCCGCATCATTGACTTTGCTAAGTTCCGGGAAGTGGCCGACGCCGTGGGCGCCTATCTGATGGTGGATATGGCCCATATTGCAGGCCTCGTGGCCGCCGGCGTCCATCCCTCTCCCATCCCCTATGCCGACGTGGTGACCACCACCACCCATAAAACGCTGCGCGGCCCACGGGGCGGTCTGATCCTGTGCAATAATGAGGAAATCTACAAAAAAATCAACTCCGCCATCTTCCCCGGTACGCAGGGCGGACCTCTGGAGCACATCATCGCCGCCAAGGCAGTGTGCTTCGGCGAAGCGCTGAAGCCTGAATTCAAGGCCTACGGCGAGCAGATCGTGAAAAATGCCAAGGTCCTGGCGGAGGAGCTGATCAAGCAGGGCTTCCGCCTTGTGTCCGGCGGCACGGACAATCATCTGTGCTTGGTAGATGTCCGGAATTTCCACATCACCGGAAAGGAATTTGAGCACCGGCTGGATGAAGTGCAGATCACTGTCAACAAAAACGCCATCCCCAACGACCCGGAGAAGCCCTTTATCACCAGCGGCATCCGTGTGGGCACGCCCGCTGTCACCTCCCGTGGCTTCAAGGAGCCGGAGATGGTGAAAATTGCCCAGTGGATGGGCATGGTAGCCCGCGACTTCGAGGGCAGCGCCCAGCAGGTCTGCCAGGAAGTCAACGCTCTCTGTGAACAGTTCCCCATTTACGAATAAGCGAGCAGGAGGCGCGGCCCAAAGGCCGCGCCTCCTTTATTCAAACCCCTTTTAGTTGGTGGAAATAGCCAAAGCGAATGGTACGCTCCCCGGACAGATCCCACACCTAAAAGCGGAGGCATCGCAGACAGCCGATGTTCGCAGGCAGGTCTTTTCCGGGAGCAGCAGTATCCGTGCAGGCGGTGATCACATCACCCTGTTCAGTATGTGATCCCATCTCACATGCTTTTCTCCGTCAAATCTGGATCCCAAATCCCAGCCACAATACATTTCTGACCGCACAATTGGCTAAAAACAGCCCCACCAGCATTGCCGGCCATCGATGGTCATACCGCAGTACCCAGCCCTGCCGCCCTCTCATGCGCCAAAGCGTCTGGGAGATCATATAAACGGTTGCCAAAACCGCTGTCACCGGAACGGCTGGATGATAGTAAAGTGACCGCAGCAGCTGTCCATGCGCCAGCGCGATCACCGCCCGGGTACCGCCGCAGCCAGGGCAATACAGATGCCAATGCTCCCAAATCCAACACCGGCTGATCGCAGGCCTGCCCAGCCCATATTTCCAAAACAGGAATGCTGTTCCCAATAAGGCCAGTATCACCCAGGCCGCTGGATATGCCTCCCGGTCCGTTATCTGTCTCCCCGTCATCGTTCCTCCTAAAAACGGGGACCGCGCGTCGCACGATCCCCTCCTTTTCATTTCAGCAGCTTGATCTGTCCCAGCAGCGGAACTTCCTTCTCCTCGCCGTTGATAGCAGAAATACATCCCATCACCGCGCAGATAAAGCAGAAGATCCCCCAGATCCATCCCACACAGGGGATCACGCCCAAAAGTCCCGCCAGCCAGATGACCAGCGCCTGATTCAGATGGAACTTGGCACCCTCCCGGTCCCCCAGCACCAATGCAAGGACCAGTCCGATCCATGTAATATAAGCGACAATGCCTGTTGTCTTAGCATCCATAATAATACCTCTTTTGTCCAGCATTCGCTTGTGATGCAAATAGTTTACCACAGCTTTCTCTAAAATACAAGTCGAACCGCTCCTGCATGGTGATGCAGAAAATGTATTTATAAAAAAACGACAGTCTTTCGACTGTCGTTCTCATTGTGTTGGCGTTACCTATCTTCCCGGGCCGTCACCAGCCAAGTATTGTGGGCAGAAATGAGCTTAACTACCGTGTTCGGAATTTTTCTCTCGCCTGTCAAGCACCTTTTTAGATCCCGCTCTTCCCAATTCGCAAACCAGCGAAGCGTTTGCGGATTGGCGGCGAAAAATTGCCCGCCCCGGCTAAGAAGCCTCGCCATCGGCGGGGATTCGTGCCGCCAGGGCAATTTTGAGCTGGTGACCCGTACCGGATTCGAACCGATGTTAACGGCGTGAGAGGCCGCTGTCTTAACCACTTGACCAACGGGCCGCGTCGTCGCAAAGTCCACTCGCTTTCGTTTCCGCCTCCGGCGAAAACGCCGCTCGCTTCCTTGCTCCTCCTCTTCAAATCGAATCCGCTCCGCTGGGTTTCGATTTGAGCTTTTAACCCTTTTCCAAGGTACGTCCTTCCGGACGCACCCCGAAAAGGCTTGGTGCACCTTCACGGACTCGAACCGGGGACCCACTGATTAAGAGTCAGTTGCTCTACCAACTGAGCTAAAGGTGCATACTTTCTTTTGAAAAAGAAAGTATGCAAAGAAAACTTTAACGATACTCTCTTTTTCTTCGAGTGTGCCTTCTCATGCACCCTCAAAACCGAACAATGTGACTTCCGCTTTCGTGCTTCAGGCCGCCTGCATAAATCGTAGGTCAAGCCCTCGGGCTATTAGTACAAGTCAGCTACACACATTACTGCGCTTCCACCTCTTGCCTATCTACCAGGTAGTCTTCCTGGGCCCTTACCTCATGAAGAGTGAGAGATCTCATCTTAGGGGGAGTTTCACGCTTAGATGCTTTCAGCGTTTATCTCGTCCGTACATAGCTA
>JAETOQ010000101.1 GCA_021771635.1 Oscillospiraceae bacterium
ATTTTGAAAAGCAGCTTACCCTTCACAACCGCCGCTCCAACTACTTCCCCATGAGGCCCCTCAACTGGTTATCTCCCATAGAGCTTGCTGTCCAATATGTTTGACAATCCTACAAATCCATGAAATATCTCTTGCGCAATCTCCCGGCAGGGCCATCGCCCGCCTGAGACACAGGGCGCTTTTCTTTTTCCAAAGCGTCCCGCCGGCACACAGTTACAATAACAATAACAATAACACTTACAATTACAATAACATTTACACTTACACGGATTCACATTGCACCCAGCTGTGCAACAAACCCTCCTGTGCCTCCCCATTTGAGGAGTGATACTTTTATGTACGACAAAAAGAGTTTTATCCTGTACTTCGACGCCTATCCGCTGGTGGCCCTGCTGCCGGTGGAGCAGAGCGGCATGCTGTTCCGCGCCGTCTATCTCTACGCCATGGGCATCGTCCAGGAGCCGCCGGTGACGCAGGAGGAAATTCTGGCCCAATTCCCGGAGATGGCGGCGGACACCAAAATGTCCTGCCGGGCCATCTGCAATGCCATCACCCGGGATACCCTGGCCTGGCAGCGGCAGCGGGAAGCCCGCATGAGGCGGTCCGGCAAAGCGCCGGAGGTGGAGAAAAAGGCGGACAGCACCGCCCGGATGCGGTCATGCATCCAGCGAAACCAGCAGGCGGAGGAGGACGGCGCCTGGAACTATATTTAGGACGGAAGCCCTGTCTGTTCCATCCTGTCATTTTTTGTAACCGGTTTGAGATGCAGCGGGGCCGTTTTTCAGATATCCTAAACATACCACCATAAACCGCACAGAGAAAGGAAGCTGTCTATGAACCGTTTTGTAAAAACGCTTTTCCCCCTGCTGGCGGCGGTCCTGCTGTTCACCGCTGGCTGCGTCCCCGCCGGAGACGCCGCCCAAGGGGACCAGGCCGCGGAGATGACCGTTTTTGACTGCGGGGGCCTGCGGGCCGGCATCCCCACCCAATACCTGGACCAGCTGATCGTGAAAACGGACCTCCCGGAGGATGGCACCCATGGGCCCATTCTGCTCTCCGTCTGGGAAAAGGCCTCCGTGGAGGCGTACCAGGCGGACCAGGGCATTGACAGCACGGACACGCCGTACGGCCCCGGTTTTCTGTTCAGCATCAATGTGATCGGGCAGGCAGCCTATGAGCAGTACCTGTGTGCCGACAACAGCTACACCCAGCTCTTCGCCACAGATGGCGAGCGGTACTACATCGATTCCTACGGCACACAGGAGACGTTTTACCGCAGCGGCGGATTGGATATGGAAAGCGAGGACTGGAAGAACTGGGAGGCGCTGTGGGCCCTGGGCGGGCAGGTCTGCCGTGACTTTGTGGACCGCAACGGCCTGACGCCCTATGACGAAGCGGCGTTCTGGGAACGTGCGTTCACCTATGACGGAAACCACGCCTATGTGAAGTATTACCCCTACTTCACCTTTGACGGCGACAAGCGCATGTGGGACACCCTGGTTCTCTCCCAGCCGGTCCGCCAGGGGGACGGCGGCATCTGGTGCGTGGAGCGGATGTACGACGAAAACGGCAATGTCTACCCCTGGTTCCCGGACACCGGCATGGCCTCGGCAGACTACTACGCGGAGCGGCAGGCCGCCTGCGACGCCGGGACGGACACGGCGCTTCTGACGCCCCTGGGCGCCGCCAGGGAATACGTGGAGCAGGGCTTTTACGGGCGGGAGACGCAGCCGGAGAGCTTTGCCCTGACAGACGGCGTGGACACCGCCTACATGGAGACCAACCGCCGCGCCGGCGAGCTGGCCGTCACCCTGCTCAACGGCCGCGAGGTGGACGGCATGGAGCTTTTAGACTGCATGGGTGCCTTCACCCCGGACAACTGGGGCGTGTTGGGGCGGTCCCAATACGGCTCCGACTGGTGGCCGCCCCTCCGCTCCGCCCTGGAGCAGGCCGCCGTGGGCGGGGAGCAGGAGGTCCGGGACCGGAACATGATGCGGCTGTACCTGTCCTCCCACGGACAGTTTGAGGAGGCCGTCGCCGGATTCCTCCAGGCCCAGCGGAGCGCCGGACCGGAGGTCTTTGACGCGGTCCTGTCCGAATTTTCCGGAGAGGACCAGGCCCGCCTGTGGAAAGCCCTCTGATAAAAGTCCCGGCCTTCCCGCCGCAAAGCGGCTCCCTTTTACAATGGGACAGGTTTTTGACAAACGCTCATCAAATCAAAAATGCCGGGAACCTTTTCCCAAATTTCCTGACTTGACAGGTGAAAGGCCCTTGTGAACGGAGGACTGAGAGAGGAGTTGACGCGGATGGAGGACAGCCGCATCGTGGACCTGTACTGGCGGCGCAGCGGCGACGCCGTCACCGAGACCAGCGCGAAATATGGAAACTACTGCTACGCCATTGCCCACAATCTCCTGGCAAACGCCCAGGACGCGGAGGAGTGCGTGAACGACACCTGGCTGGGCGCCTGGAACGCCATGCCGGTCCACCGCCCGGAGCGGCTGGGGCCCTTTTTGGGCAAGATCACCCGTTCTCTCGCCTGCAACCGCTACAACGCCGCCCAGGCGGAAAAGCGGGGCGGCGGGGAGCTGCCCCTGGTGCTGGAGGAGCTGGGGGACTGCGTTCCCGCCTCTCCCAGCGCCGCCCAGGCGGCGGAGGACCGGGAGCTGGAGCGGGCCTTGGACCGCTTTCTCCACACCCTGCCGGAGCAGACATGCAATATCTTTCTGCGCCGGTACTGGTTCGGGGAGCCTCTGGCGGACATCGCGGCGCGGTATCATATCAGCCAGAACACCGTCAAGACCAGCCTGTTCCGCAGCCGGGAGAAGCTGCGGCGGTACTTGGAAAAGGAGGGCATCATCCTATGAAACAGGAACGCCTTTTCGCCGCCCTGGGCGGCGTGGACCCCGCACTGCTGGAGCGCAGTGAACGGCCAGGGCGCCGCCGGGCCTGGCCCGCGGCCGTCGGCGCCCTGGCCGCCTGTGCGGCTTTGCTGGCGGCGGTCTGGCTGCCACAGCCGGGACAGCGGGGACCGCTCCCTGTGGAACCCCTGGAACCGGACATTTCCCCGCCCACCCAGACTCTGCGCTTCACCGGCGGGGACGTGGGCGGCCTGCATCTGTGCAGCATCCAGTACGGCCCCGCGCCCAACGCGGGCTTCGCCATCTACGTGAACGAGGAGATCTACACCGCCTCGGAGGAGGACGGCGCCTATGTCATCCGGCCCATCAGCCCCCTGCCGGAGGAGTTCCCTCCCATCGACCTGACCATCACCCACATGGAGGGCCGCTGCGACAAGGCCGCCGCCATGGAAAGCGTCACCCGGCAGCTGGCGGAGACCTACGCCCAGGTGTCGGAGGCGGAGAAGACGGAGTCCGCCCTCTTCCGCACCGCCGGGGACGGCACGGCCTGGGACGACGCCCAGGCGATGGTCCTCTGCGTGGACGACGGGTACGGCGGCAGCTTCGTCCTCACCGCCCGGTACTTCACTGAGGCGGCGGAGGGCCACGGCGTCCGGTTCCGGGACATGATGGACACCTTCACCGTGGTCTACGAGGGCTTCACCACCTCCCCGGCGTGGGTTGGTGAGCTGCAAACCGTCACGGATCAGCTGATGAAAGCCATCTTCTCCGATCAGATCAGCACCGTCCCCGACCTGCTGGCGGAGGACGCCGCGGTATACGGCTACGGCGAGGACGTATCCGGGGACATCAGCGTGGCCGCCATCGACTACACGCCGGATGACGATCAGTCTCCCGCCTCCGCCGTGGTCTCCGTCAAGCACCGGATCAGCACAGAGGACAGCTATAACTATCTGACCATGGAACTGGACTATACCGGCGGGCAATGGCTGCTCCGCTGGGCGGGCATCGAAAAATAGCGCGCATTCCCCCGAACACCGTGGCCCCGGCTGTCAGCCGGGGCCACGCTGTGATAGATACCACCGTTATTCTCAATTTGGATTTTGACATTTTTCCGCCCGCATGTTATTCTTTTAAAAAAATAGCGATCTTGGAAGAAAGAGGGATGGCCGTGCGGAAAAAACAGCTTCGTCTGGTGGTGACGTTTCATACCACCGCCGGGGCCATGGCGGCGGAGCAGCTGTGCCGGAAGCTGGGGCTGGAGGGACGTCTGATCTCCGTCCCCAGAAGCGTGACCTCCGACTGCGGTATCGCCTGGTCTGCACCGCCGGACCTCCGTTCAACTCTGGAAGCGCGCTTTCAGGAGGCCGGTATCGACACGGCAGGCTGCTATGAGCTGTTCCTCTAGGCGGCTCTTCTTTCGACCAGCGTTATTTTTTGAAAAAAATAGTGATAGGAGAGCGTGTATGAAACAACAAAACTGGTTCCGGGAGCATGGCGTGATCCTGCTCACCGGCGTCATCGTGGGCATCGCGGCCATTGTGCTGACCGCCTGCGGCAACCCCAAAAACATGGGCTTCTGCATCGCCTGCTTTGAGCGGGACATCGCCGGTGCCCTGGGCCTGCACAGTGCCGACAAGGTCCAGTACGTCCGCCCGGAGATCATCGGCATCGTTCTGGGCGCCCTGATCGCCGCCGCGGCCGCCAAGGAGTTCCGGGCCAAGGCCGGCTCCTCCCCCGCCTGCCGCTTCGTTCTGGGCCTGTTCGTCATGATCGGCGCCCTGGTCTTTCTGGGCTGTCCCCTGCGGATGGTCATCCGCCTGGGCGGCGGTGACCTGACCGCCGTGGCGGGTCTCGCGGGCTTCATCGCCGGCATTCTGGTGGGCGTGTTCTTCCTGCGCAGGGGCTTCTCCCTGGGGCGGGCGTACCCTGTCCGCCAGGGCGAGGGCATGATCCTGCCCGGCGTCATGGTGGTGCTGCTGGTGCTGCTGGTGGCCGTTCCCGGTGTGCTGCGTTTCTCCGAAGCCGGTCCCGGCTCCATGCGGGCCTTCTGGGTGATCTCGCTGGCCGCCGGTCTGGTGGTCGGCGTTCTGGCCCAGCGCAGCCGCCTGTGCATGGCCGGCGGCATCCGGGACGCCGTCATGCTCCAGGACTTCAAGCTGCTCTCCGGCTTCCTTGCCATCTGGATCACCATCACCATCGGCAACCTGATCATCGGCAATTACAACCTCTCCGCCGTGTCCCAGCCCATCGCCCACAGCCAGCACCTCTGGTCCTTCTTGGGCATGGCCCTGGCAGGCTGGGGCTCCATCCTGCTGGGCGGCTGCCCCCTGCGCCAGCTGATCCTGGCCGGTGAGGGCAACGGCGACTCCGCCGTGACGGTGTTCGGCATGATCGTGGGCGCCGCCGTGGCTCACAACTTCGGTCTGGCCGGCGCCGCCGACAGCGTGGCCGAAAACGGTACATATGTGGTGGGCGGCATCGGCAAGGCCGGTATGGCCGCCGTGGTACTCGGCTTTGTGGTCCTGCTGGTCATCACCCTGACTCATCTTCCCAGAAAGGAGCAAGCATAATGGTTGACGCAAGAGGTCTTTCCTGCCCCATGCCCGTGATCATGGTGCAAAAAGAGGTCCGCAAAAACGCCCCCGCCACCCTGGAGGTCCTGGTGGACGCCCAGGTGGCGGTGGAAAACATCACCCGGTTTGCCGCCTCCCAGGGCTACCAGGTGTCCGTGTCCCAGGACGGTCTCGATTTCAAGCTGACGCTGACCAAGTGAAAACAGCCGTAGGGCCGCGGGATCATCCGCGGCTCTTTCGGTTCTGCGCGCCCTGTATAAAGGAGGCGGCGGTCCCGCGGACCGCCGCCTCAGCTTGTCGAAAAAGTCTTTTCGACAAGCTGACACAAGTTTTCAGAACTTCAAAAAGTTCTGAAAACTGTTGATTTAAATGGCGCAGGACACCCTTCCTGGGTTTCCCGCGC
>JAETOQ010000102.1 GCA_021771635.1 Oscillospiraceae bacterium
ACCCAGATCCGCAACTTTTTGGCTGCCCTTTTGTGATTTCTCACAACCGGGCTTCCGTCTGGTGCTTTCTTTTCGTTACGTTGTTTAATTTACAAGGTGCACGCCGCTTCCGGCGGAACATTGCTATTATACAAAACCTCATTCCGCTTGTCAAGTACTTTTTTCAAAAGTTTTTGACATTTTTGCGGTCCGCTCTGTACTCACAGCAACTTTTTGAGGATATCACATCTTCTCCTGCTTGTCAACCCTTTTTTTGAATTTCTTCAAATTGGTCTTTGCCGCAGCACCTGCCGCAGCGACAGCTTTGTTAGAATACCAAACCGCGCCCGATTTGTCAACACCTAATTTCGAGTTTTTTCAAAAAAATTCGCCGCGTGCCAAAACACGCGGCGACAGCTTGTCGAAAAAGTTTTTTCGACAAGCTGCTTAAGATTTGAATGATGCCGGCTTTCTGGGGTTCATCTTCGCGCTAAGAGCTGGGCTGCGCAACGGCCTGCGGGCCAGCCGCGCACACCCCTCCTTCCCGGTTTCCTGCTCTTCCCGGTTTGTCGATAGTCTGGAATGGATAATTAGGTATCACATTGCCTTTACTTCATCAAAAACCTTCTCGATCTCCGCATCGGGCTTCCCTGTGAGCAGGCTCACCACCACAATGGCAATAGAGGCCACAATAAAAGCGGGCAACAGTTCGTAGATTGCCCAGGCGCCGCCCATGGGTGCGATCTTATACTTCCAGACAAAGACCATAACACCGCCAGCGATCATACCAGCCAGAGCGCCCCATTTGTTGGAACGTCTCCAGAACAAAGCAAACAGCACCACAGGGCCGAAAGCCGCGCCGAAGCCAGCCCAGGCAAAGGACACCACCCGGAACACCGAGCTGCTGGGATCACGGGCCAGAAAAACCGCCACCAGGGAGATGACCACCATGACGCTGCGGGCCAGCAGCATGCTCTTTTTGCCGCTGAGCTTAATGCCAAAGAACTCACCCACCAGGTTCTGAGAGACGGACGAGGACGCCGCCAGCAGCTGAGAGTCCGCCGTGGACATGGTAGCTGCCAGAATGCCTGCCAAAATAATGCCGGCAACCAGCGCTGCAAATACGCCATGGCTGCTGATCAGGCTGGCAATACGCACAATGATCGTCTCAGAGTCGGCCAGTTCCTCCAAAGCGCCCGCCTTGGTCATGCCGTTGCCCACAACGCCAATGAAGATCGCGACGCCCATGGAGATCACCACCCAGACGCTGGCGACGCGGCGGCTAAGGGGAAGTTTCTTTTCGTCTTCAATGGCCATAAAGCGCAGGAGGATATGGGGCATGCCGAAGTAGCCCAGGCCCCAGGCCAGCAGGGAGCAGATCGTCAAAAAGCTGTATGGATTGGAGCCGCCGGAAGCGGGATCATGGATATTCGCCAGAGACAGGTATCCCGCCAGGGACTGGGCATTGCTCACCACCGCATCCAGGCCGCCCGCTTTGGAGACGCCAAAGCCCAAAACGACGATCAATGCGACGGTCATGATGATAGACTGGACCAGATCCGTAAAGGAGGCCGCCAGAAAGCCTCCCAGCACCGTGTAGAGTACGATCACCGCCGCGGAGACCATCATCGCCGTTGCATAGTTCATGTTAAACAGCGTGGAGAACAGCTTACCGCAGGCGGAAAAGCCGGAGGCCGTGTAGGGAATGAAGAACACGATGATCACCACCGCCGCGATAGCCGACAGCAGATTTCTGTCATCTCCCCAGCGCTTGGAGAAAAACTGCGGAACGGTGATAGCGTCCAGCCGGGTGGAATACCGGCGGATCCGCCGGGCCACGATCAGCCAGTTGAGATAAGTGCCCACCGCCAGACCGATGGCAGTCCAGCTGGCCTCCGCCAGACCGGTGAGGTACGCCACGCCGGGCAGGCCCATCAGCAGCCAGGAGGACATGTCGCTGGCCTCGGCGCTCATGGCCGTGACAAAGGGCCCCAGCTTTCGTCCGCCCAGATAAAAGTCATCCACCGAGTTGTTCTTTTTGGCGAACCAGACGCCAACGCCCAGCATCGCCAGCAGATATGCCACGATGGCGAGCAGGATACAGATTTGTGCGCTTGTCATATTGTTATCTCTCTCCTTTGTATTCAATGACAGACATCATACCACACTTTATACAAGAATAAAATACAGAACGCAGTATAGAACAAGTTCTATACTGCGTTATCTATAAAATCTTCTTTTCCCTTTTATATCAAGCAATTTTTACTGGACGTTTTTTAGAAATACAGTTCATCTGAAAAATAAAATAAACCTTGCTTCCTATCATTCACCGTGCTCGGTAGCTCTCTAAAAACATCGGCGTCACGCTGTCGGTATAGGCCACCAGAGAATAGTCGCCGTTTGAAAGGCACCAGTCATACAGCAGAGCCCGTTCCCACAGGGCATACGCCTTCACGATATCGTTGACCGTCCGGTCCGCCCGCAGCTGTCCCCTTTTCTGCCCCTCGCTGATGATCTGGCGCAGCAGCTTGAAATACGTGCGGTTCCGATCCAGCAGGTGCTTTTCTCCCCGGGCCAGCAGCTGTGTGGACAGAAGCCGCGTCAGCAGGTCGATGGACACGCCGCCATCGATCATGGCAAACAGCTCATGGTTTAGATAGACCAGTTTTTCCATCGCGTCCGCCTCCGGGGCCATGACCTCCATCAGCTGCTCGTATTTTTCGTCAAACACATTGGCCAGCGTCCCAAGCAGCGCGTCCTTGCCGTCGAAATAGTGATAGAAGGAACCCTTGGAGGTCTCGGATTCAAAGACGATGTCCTCCACCGTCGTGTCTTCATAGCCCTGTTCATAGAAGAGCTTCCAGGCCGCGGAAATGATGCGTCCCTTGGTATTTCTGGTGTTTTTTCTCGGCATATGCGCGGCACCTCACTTTCTGATCTTCAGCATACCACATCCGGACGGGATCTGCAAATCAAACGAATACCCCAGTCTCATTCGCAGGATTTGCAAGATTTTCAGCACATTCTCCAGTGTCCTTCGGCCTTCTGTGCTGATATAATACAACTATTATAACAGTAAGGGGGAATGGTCTTGAAATTCTGGAAAATGAACGGTGCCGGAAACGACTTTGTGGTGCTGAACAATCTGGATGAGCACCTGCCCGCAGAGCTCCTCCCGCAAATTGCCCGGACGCTGTGTGAACGGCACCTGTCCATCGGGGCCGACGGCCTGATGGTGGTGGACGCCCCCACCCAGGGCGGCGACTATAAAATGCTGTTTTTCAACTCCGACGGCAGCGTCGGTGAGATGTGCGGCAACGGCGCCCGCTGCATCTGCCGGTATGGCTATGAAAACGGTCTGGCTGGAGAGACGCAGACGGTGGAGACCACCGCCGGCATCGTGACCGGCCGCCGCATAGACAGCCGCCTGTACCGCATCCGTCTGAACGATCCCACCACCGTGAAGCTGGACTCTTCCATCGATGTAGACGGCATTCGGTACGCCTGCTCCTATGTGGAGCTGGGCGATCCCGGTCTCCCCCACGCGGTGGTGCCCTATCACGATCTGAAAAACGCCGATGAAAACGAGCTCCGGGAGCTGGGCCGGAAGATCCGCTGGCACAGCGCGTTTCTCAAGGGCGCCAACGTGAACTTTTATGAGATCATCGGTGAGGACCACATCTTCGAGCGGACCTTCGAGCGGGGCGTGGAGGACTTTACCTATGCCTGCGGCACCGGCACTGGCTCTTTGGTGACGGTCCTGACTCTTCAAGGCAAGGTCAGCGGCCACGGCGTCCGGGTGGATATGACCGGCGGCACCCTGGTCATCGACACGGAACGCCAAGGTTCCAAGATCACGGACCTGTATCTCACGGGCCCCACCAACATCGTTTGTAAAGGCGAGGTCACAGACGAGGACCTCTGTCTTGCAAAATAATTTCCGAGTGTGTGAAAATCAAGGAGGAAATCAAATTATGGAAAAGAGATCCGTAGCCAAGAATTATGCGTTCCTGGCGATCATGCTGGGTGCCATGATCCTGGGCGCCATCGTGGGCGCGATCTTCCCGGTCGTACAGGACGCCGACGGGAATACCGTCAGCGCCGGCGCCACCGTGCTGAAGCCCCTGGGCACCGTGTTCATCAACATGATGTTCTGCATCGTGGTCCCCATGGTGTTCGCGTCCATCGCCAGCGCCGTGGCAAACATGGAGAGCCGCAAACGTGCCGGCAAGATCATGGGCACCACCGTGGCCACCTTTGTGGTCACCGGCGCCATCGCCGCCGTCATCATGTTCGTGCTGATGAAGGTATTCCCCCCTGTCCTGACCGCCTGGAATGAGCTCCCCGCGGAGGAGATCGGCGAGTATGCCTCTATGAGCGACATGATCGTCAACTTCTTTACCGCCGAGGACTTCGTGGGTCTGCTGACCCGCCGGGCCATGCTGCCTCTGATCGTGTTCTCCCTGCTGTTTGGCTTCGCCGTGAACCTCAACGGCGGCAAGGAGACACTGGTGGGCAAATTTCTGGATGACTTGTCCAACGTGATGCTGAAGTTCGTCAAGATCATCACCTACTATGCCCCCATCGCCTTCTTCGGTTTCTTCGCTGACCTGGTGGCGACCTACGGCCCCCAGATCACCGAGAGCTACGGCCGCGCTCTGCTGGTCTACTATCCCCTGTGCTTCATCTACATCTTCACCGCCTGGCCCCTGTTCGCCTGGTTCGGCGGCGGCAAGGGCGCCATCAAGACCATGTTCAAGCACATTGCCAAGCCCGCCATCGTATCCTTAGGCACCTGCTCCTCCGTCGCCACCATTCCCACCAACATGGAAGTGGCCGAGGACACCGGCATCTCCAAGGACGTCAGCGACATGGTGCTGCCTCTGGGCGCCACCATGCACATGGACGGCTCCTGCTTCTCCTGCGTGCTGAAGATCGCCTTTGTGTTCGGCGTGTTCGGCCAGACGCTCAGCTTCTCCCAGCTGATCCCCATCGTCCTGGTGGCCGTTCTGTCCTCCGTGGGCATGAGCGGCGTCCCCGGCGGCGGCTACATCGGCGAGTACATCATCTGCTCCATCTTCTTCCCCCAGCAGATGGAGATCGCCTTCCCCATTTTGGTGACCATCGGCAACCTGGTGGATCCCCCCGCCACCATGATCAACTCCGCCGGCGACTATGTGGTCTCCTACATCGTCTCCCGCTTCGCGGACGGCAAGGACTGGCTGCAGAAGTCCCTGGCCGGCAAGAAATAATTGTATCGCAGCAATTGCAGGACCGGAGAGCCAATTGGCTCTCCGGTCTCAGCTTGCTCCGCAAAAGAAGCCCCCGGCGGATCTCTCCGCCAGGGGCTTCCTTTCCATTTCAGAACCTGTATTCATAACCGGGGAATGCCGGATGGACGAGGATTTTTCTCGTCAGACAAGGAGATTTTCCGCAGCCATACTGACGTATGGCAAGGGAAAGCGACGCCGTATGGCGATGCCCAGTATAGCGTCGAAGGCGCGTTGGATTCTTATGAGACGCATTCATGCGTTTCCATTTCAAATAAAACGAAATCGTTTTATTTGAAATTCGTATCAGTGCGGCTCAGCTCCGCTGCTCCATCTGCTCCTTGATGCTCTGTCCAAAGGGCGTCACAGCCAGGCCGCCCAGGGCGGTCTCCCGGAACTCCACCGGCATCCGGCGGCCCACATCGCCCATGCAGTCGATGACCTGGTCCACCGGCACCCGGCTGGTGATGCCCGCCAGGGCCATGTCCGCGCAGCTGATGGCGTTCACCGCGCCGACGACGTTGCGCTTGACACAGGGCACCTCCACCAGGCCCGCGATGGGATCGCAGACCAAGCCCATCAGATTTTTCAGCGCCATGGCCACCGCGTTGCCAATCTGCGCGGCGTCGCCGCCCCGCAGAGCCGTCAGGGCGCCCGCCGCCATGGCGGAGGCGGAGCCGATCTCCGCCTGGCAGCCGCCGGCGGCGCCTGCGATGCAGGCCCGGAAGGCGATGACCGCGCCGATGCCGGAGGCCACATACAGCGCTTTGAGGATCTCCTCCTCTTCCGCGCCGCCGTTTTTATAGAGCGGCACCATCACCGCGGGCAGGACGCCGCAGGCACCTGCCGTGGGAGCCGCCACGATCTTGCACATGCAGGCATTGGACTCGCCCACGCTCAGCGCTGTGGCGATGACCTCCTGCAGATATGGACCGCAGAGCGTCTCCATCCCGGCGGCGTGATCCCGCATCTTCTTGCCGTCTCCGCCCACCAGGCCGCTGACAGACCGGCGGTCTCCCTGGTAGCTGTCCACGGATTCCAGCATGGCCTTCCAGGTGTAGCGCATCCGCGCCATGGAATCCGCCTCTGTCACTTCCCGCTCATCCATATCCGTTTCCAGGATCACCCGCCAAAAGGGCTTCTGTGTCTTTTCGATCTTGTCAAAGATCTCCTGCATCGATTCCAGTGCCATATTACGCGTCCTCCTTTTCGTAGTAGGTGACGTCATGTACCGCGTAGAGCGTTCCGATCCGCTGCACCACATCGGGCTGCAGCTTCTGATCCGTCTCGATAATGGTCAGCACATCGCCGCCCCGCCGGTTCCGGCAAAGGCTCATGTTGGCGATATTCACGCCGCCCACCGCCAGCTCATTGGTAATGCGGGACAACTCGCCCGCCACGTCCTGATGGCGGACCACCAGCGTGTTGTATGTACCCGTGAAATTTACATCCACGCCGTTGATCTTGTCCACCCGGATCCGGCCGCCGCCGATGGAAACGCCCTGCACCGTCAGCTGCTTCCCCGCGGCATCCTCCACTTTCAGGATCGCGGTATTGGGATGGGCGTCCCGCAGCTGCACCGGATGGATCACAAACTCCATCCCCTTCTCCGCCGCGATCTCAAAGCTGCGGGGAATATCCAGATCGTCCGGATGCATCCCCAGCAGGCCCGCCACCAGAGCCCGGTCCGTACCGTGGCCCTGGCCGGTCTCCGCAAAAGAGCCGTGGAGCGCGATGTCAGCCTTGACGGGCTGACCGCCCAAAAGAGTCCGGGCCATCGCGCCAATGCGCACCGCGCCGGCCGTGTGGGAGCTGGAAGGCCCCACCATCACCGGACCCAGGATATCAAAAATGTCCAGCATATCTTCGTTCCTCCTTATTCTGTCCGTCCCTTACAGACACTTTCACTCCTCCTTGTTAACATTATCACAGGGTTGCTTCTTCCGCAAGGGATTTTTTGTAAAAGTTGACCTTTTTCCTGTTTTTTTATATACTGTTCTGGAAAGGAGCGTGTTTTCCATGTCCACTCTGCTGCTGAAAAACATCCAGACCCTGGTCACCTGTGACGATAACGACCAGGTTTTGCAAGCTGTCGATCTCTTCTGTGAGGACGGCTTTATCCGCGCCATCGGCCCCGGTCTCCCCCAGTCCGCCGATACAGTCATCGACTGCAGCCATTACTGGTGCTATCCAGGGCTGATCAATACGCATCACCACCTGTATCAGGTGTTCTCCCGGAACCTGCCCCAGGTGCAGAACATGGAGCTGTTCGACTGGCTCACCACCCTGTATGAGATCTGGAAAGGGCTGGACCGGAACGTCATCCGCCTCTCCTCCCTCACGGGTATGGGCGAGCTGATGAAGCACGGCTGCACCACCTGCTTCGACCACCACTATGTCTTTCCGGCCGGTGCCGGAGACCTGACCGGCGTCCAGTTTGCCGCCGCCGAAGAATTGGGCATCCGCATGTTCGCCTCCCGGGGCAGCATGGACCTGAGCCGAAAGGACGGCGGCCTGCCGCCGGACAGCGTGGTCCAGGCCGTGGACGAGATCATGGAGGATTCCGCCCGCGTCATTGAGGCCTATCACGATCCCCGCCCCGGCTCCATGCGGCAGGTGGCCCTGGCCCCCTGCTCCCCCTTCTCCGTGTCCGCGGAGCTGCTGCGGCAGAGCGCCATCCTGGCCCGGCAGTACGGTGTCCGGCTCCACACCCACCTGTGTGAGACCAGAGATGAAGAGAACTATATGCTCGCAAATCACGGCGTCCGTCCGCTGGAGTTCATGGCCTCTCTAGGCTGGACCGGGCCGGACGTGTGGTATGCCCACGGCATCCACTTCAACGACGAGGAGCTGCGGGAGCTGGCCCGCACCGGCACCGGCGTGGCACACTGCCCCATCAGCAACATGAAGCTGTCCTCCGGTGTTGCCCGTGTCCCGGAAATGCTGGAGCTGGGCGTCCCCGTGGGTCTGGCGGTGGATGGCTCTGCCTCCAATGACGGTTCCTCCCTCATGGAGGAGCTGCGGGTGGCATACCTGCTCCATCGCCTGCACTCCAGCAAGGCCGCTCCCTCCGGCTATCAGGTCCTGAAGATGGCTACCCGGGGCAGCGCCCGCCTGCTGGGCCGCGACGACATCGGCTCCCTGGAGATCGGCAAGTGCGCCGATCTGTTCCTGGTGGACTCCCGCCGCCTGGAGTTGGTGGGCGGCGAGTACAGCCCCGCCGATGTGCTGGCGACGGTTGGCCTCCGGGGGCCGGTGGACTGCACTGTGGTCCACGGTAAAATCGTGGTCAAGGAAGGGCATCTTACCACCATCGACGAGGAGCGGACCGCCGACGAGGCCCGGCGCTGCTGCCGGGACTATCTGGCGAGAGCGTGAAGGAAGCCGCCGCAGGGCTCCCGGTTTCAACGTAAAAAGCGCGGACCTGTATCTCATGGGATACAGGCCCGCGCTTTTTTTAATCCAGTTTAATCCAGCACCTGGACCGCCGCGCCCAGCACGCCGTCGCCGATGTAAACGCTCAGCGTGCCGTCGATCTCGCCCTCCCAGATATGGTCATAGTTGGGCAGGGCCTCCGTCAGCCTTTGGCGGACGATCTCCATTTCCGCAGGGGCGCCGCCGTTGGCCACCGCCAGATTGTAGCGCTTGTGTTCTCCGCAGCTTTTCACCGTCATGGCCACCAGCTTGTCGATGACCTGGTGCCGTCCCCGGACCTTGGCGATGGACTGGAGCTGTCCGTCCGCCGCGAAGGTGATGATGGGCTTGATCTGCAGCAACGTACCCGCCGTGGCGGTCACCTTGCCGATACGTCCGCCCTTTTGCAGGTATTCCAGCGTATCCACAGAGAAATAGGGGTGGCTGCCCGCGATCAGCTGGGGGATCCGGCGCTCCGTCAGCTCCTCCCAGCCCATGCCGTTCCGGATGTCCTCCGCGGCTTGCAGCAGCGTCATGCCCATGCCCAGAGAGCCGCTGACAGAGTCAAACACTCGGATGGGCAGCATCCCCCGGCACTCCTCCGCGATGAGGCGCACCAGATTGTAGGTGCCGGACAGGCCGCCGGACAGCATCACGGCGATCACGCCGTCGTAGCCATCCATGACGATCTGCCGCAGAAGTTTTTCGATCTGCTCTCCCGCGGGCAGAGAGGTCTGGGGCAGTTCCCCAGCCCGGAGCCGCTGATAAATATCCGCGCCACAAATATCCACGCCGTCGGAATACTCTCCATCCGCGCACAGAATACGCAGGGGGACAACATAAATATGGTTCTCCTCCGCCACGGCGGGCGCCAGATCCGCGCAGGAATCTGTCAGCAGCGCAATCTTTTGTGGGCACATAAATGTATCCTACTCCTTTACGAGTTTTTAACGCATTGGAACGATTATCCCACAAATCCGCAAAAACTGCAAGAACTACCTGCTGACTTTCTGAAAAAACCGCCTTTACGGTTCTTTCCTCAGTCCCGCTTCCAGCGGTCCAGTGTGGGCAGAAGGCCCCGCATATAGGTCCGGCAAACCTCCGTCTGGCCCAAGGGCATGAGCTGAATGCAGTGCTCGATCATCTCCTCCATGGTGCAGTCCTGGACAAACCGTCCGTCCTCCCAGCACCATTTGCAGTACTGCTCATTGAACGCCCCGTCTGGCTCCCTCGCCAGCAGGTCGTCGCTCAGGGGCATTCCACAGCTCTGGCATACCAGCGTACGGGGGCTGCCCAGCAGGGTGTTGATGGACACGCCGAACAGCCTGGACAGCGCCAGCAGTGTCTCCGTTTCCGGCACCGTCTCCCCCCGCTCCCAGCGGCTCACCGCCTGCCGGGTGACGAACAGCCTGTCCGCCACGTCATTTTGGGATAGTCCTGCTTTTTTCCGCAGGTCTATGCATACATCTTTGAATTTCATACCGCTCACCTCTTGCTTCCAGCCTAGCATACCGCACCGCCGCTGTAAAGCAACCGTCTGTTGCTCCGTTTTCCGGCCTTGCTTTTTTCCCCATTCCCGGTATACTAAAGAAAAACGCGGAGGTGCAGCATGGAACGATTTGCGATCATCACAGGTGATATCACCCTTTCGGACGCGGAGGCCATCGTCAACGCCGCCAACACCACGCTGCTGGGCGGCAGCGGCGTGGACGGCGCCATCCACGCCGCCGCGGGACCGGAGCTGCTGGCGGAGTGCCGGACGCTGAACGGCTGCGAGACCGGCCGGGCCAAGCTGACCGGCGGCTACCGCCTGCCTGCCAAATATGTGATCCACACCCCCGGCCCCATCTGGCGGGGCGGAAACAGCGGAGAACCGGCCCTGCTGGCCTCCTGCTACCGCTCCTGTTTGGAGCTGGCGGAGCAGCACGGCATCCGCACGGTGGACTTCCCTTCCATCTCCACCGGGGTCTACCGCTATCCCCTTTCCCAGGCGGCCGGCGTGGCCCTGAAGGCCATCATGGATTTCTTGGCGAAGCACGATCTGCCGGAACGTGTCCGGCTGGTCTGCCACACGGAGGAGACCTCCAAGATCTACCGCCAGACCTGGAATATCTGGTACGCCGGCGATAAAGCCTCCCGCATGTAAGGAAACGCGCCCCTTTCGGGCCGCGTTTTGCCGTTTTAGAACCTGTATTCATAACCGGGGAATGCCGGATGGACGAGGATTTTTCTCGTCAGACAAGGAGATTTTCCGCAGCCATACTGACGTATGGCAAGGGAAAGCGACGCCGTATGG
>JAETOQ010000103.1 GCA_021771635.1 Oscillospiraceae bacterium
TCGTCAGACAAGGAGATTTTCCGCAGCCATACTGACGTATGGCAAGGGAAAGCGACGCCGTATGGCGGGAAAAAGGCCCCTCAGGCGGCGTTCAACGGTTGTGAATACAGGTTCTTTAGTTGATTTGCCGGAGGCAAATCAAGGCCATTCAATTATTTTCGCCGCGACACCCTCCAGAGGGGATTCTCTCGCCCCTGCGGGGCAATTCACCTGCTGCGCGTGGCGAAAATCCCATGCCCCAGCCGCCTTGGGCGGCGTTCACCAGTGACACGGTCACTGGTGGGGGGAACCTACTGTGCATCCGTTAGCGGCTTTGCCCCTTGCGGGCAAAGGGGGGGGACGAAGTCCCCTCTTTACGTCTCGTCCAGATCGACGGAGATATTGTCGGTGCCATGCTCGTCGAACTCGGAGAGATAGGTGTCGATGCGGTCCATCAGGGCGCCGTAGTTCTCCCGGGTCAGAGGTTCCCCGTCCATGTCCCGCAGGGCCAGCTCCTCCGCCAGGATCTCGTAGAACACCACGTCCTCGTAATTTTCAATGGCCTCGTGGATGCCGCCGTCGGCAAAAGCCCGGGAGGGGATCAGTTCCCCGCGGTACAGCTCCACCAGCTTGCTCATTTTGTGCTGGAGACAGTGGGAAAAGACCAGACTTTCCACCTGGTCGTACTCCTGGATGCGGTCGTTCTCCCGGGTGGAGTTCATCACCCAGTTTCCTATGTACACAAGGTCCAGCAGATAGCGGTACTGCTGTTCCGTCAATTCGATCTTCATGGGCAAACACCTCCCAGACAGTCTATGCGATGGGCTTACAGCAAAGATTATAACAAAGATTATAACAAAGTCCTGTGCAAAATTCCACATAAAAAACAGGGTAAAAAGACTAAAATCTGTCTTGCGGCATAACCGCTCTCATAGTATAATATATAACTCAGATGTGATCCGGGTGCGGACGGCACCCCCGGAATTTTGTGAGGAGCATGGAACGACTATGGATATGCGGCCTATCGGCGTGTTCGACTCCGGCCTCGGCGGCCTGACGGCGGTGCGCTCCCTGCGGCAGATCCTGCCGGAGGAAAATTTGATCTACTTTGGCGATACGGCCCGGGTCCCCTATGGCGGCCGGAGCAGAGATACCATTTTGAAATACGCCCGGCAGGACGTGCGCTTTCTGCGCTCCTTTGACCTGAAGGCCATCGTCATTGCCTGCGGCACCATCTCCACCACCTCCCTGGACGCTCTCCAGGCGGAGAACGACCTGCCCATCATCGGCGTGGTGGAGCCCACCTGCCGGCGGGCCGTGCTGGTGACGAAGGCGAAGAAGGTGGGCATCATCGCCACCCTGGCCTCCATCCGCTCCGGCGCCTACGAGGCCGCCATCCGCCGGCTGGACCCGGAGGTGGAGGTCACCGGCAGGCCCTGTCCGCTGTTCGTGCCCCTGGTGGAAAACGGGCGTATCCAGCGGGGGGACGTGGTGATCGAGACCGTGGCCCGGGAGTACCTGGAGCCTTTGAAGGCCACCGGCATCGACACCCTGATCCTGGGCTGCACCCACTATCCGCTGCTGACGGAGATCATCGCGGACATCATGGGGCCGGAGGTGACGCTGGTGTCCGCCGGAGAGGAGTCCGCCTTTGAATTGAAGCGGATGCTGAAAACGCGGGACCTGCGGGCGGACGAGAGCCGTCAGGGCACGGCGGAATTCTACGTCAGCGAACGGACAGAGGATTTTGAACGCATCGCGTCGGTGTTCCTCCAGGAGGACCTGCACCACGCGGCACGGAGGATCGACATTGACCAATATGGAATATGAGAGACTGCCGGTCCTGCTGTCCATCCGGGGCGAGCAGTATTTTGACGATATCGACCCCGACGCCACGGAGCTGATGACGGAGGGCACCATGGAGCTGACCGAGGCGGGCATGGTGCTGTCCTATCAGGAGACGGAGCTGACGGGCATGGAGGGGACCACCACGACCTTCGAGATAAAGGGCCCCCAGGTGGTCCTGACACGCACAGGCAAGGTGAACTCTCAGATGATCTTCGAGGAGGGGCGGCAGCATACGTCCCTGTATGAGACGCCCTTCGGGGAACTGACGGTGGACATCCAGACCAGCGCCCTGAAGCACAACCTGTCCCAGCGGGGCGGCGTGATGGAGATCAAGTACTCCATCGCCGTAGAACACACGGTAACGGGCCGGAATTGTTTCAAGATCCGTGTAAAGCGGAAAAGCTGAAATCAATATCAACAGAAGAGGATATGACGATATGATCAACATGATCCAAAACGCGAAAGACCAGGCGGCGGACCTGGCCATGAAGGCCTATCAGGCCGCGGTGAGCGACGGCACCCTGCCCCAGGCGGAGGTCAAGACCGCCCCGGTGGAGATCCCCAAGGACACCGCCAACGGCGATTTCACCACCACCTTTGCCCTGGCGGCGTCCAAGCTGCTGCGCCAGCCGCCCAGGAACATCGCCCAGGCCCTGCTGGACCACATGGACCTGTCCGGCACCTATTTCGCCTCCGCGGAGATCGCCGGTCCCGGCTTTTTGAACTTCCGCCTCAACGACAGCTGGTACGAGGGCGTCTGCGCCGCCGTGGAGAGCGAGGGGGCGGACTATGGCACCAACGACAGCCTGCGCGGCAAAAAATACATGGTGGAGTTCGTCTCCGCCAACCCCACCGGCCCCATGCACATGGGCAACGCCCGGGGCGGCGTGCTGGGGGACACCCTGTCCTCCGTACTGACCGCCTGCGGAGCTGACGTGACGAGGGAGTTCTACGTCAACGACGCCGGACACCAGATCGACAAGTTCGCCCACTCCATCGAGGCCCGGTATCTCCAGATCATCCAGGGGGAGGAGAATGTGCCCTTCCCGGAGGACGGCTACCAGGGCGGCGATATCCGGGACCTGGCCCAGGCCTATTATGAGCAGAACGGGGACAAGCTGGTGAACGTCCCCGAGGCGGAGCGGCAGGAGACACTGGCCCGGTTCGGCCTGTCCGTCAACCTGCCCAAGATGAAGACCGACCTCCAGCGCTACAAGATCGAGTACGACAACTGGTTCTATGAGTCCACCCTCCACGAGAGCGGCTATGTGGCCGAGACGGTGGACCTGCTGACGGACAAGGGCTGGACCTATGAGAAGGACGGCGCCCTGTGGCTCCGCACCGCCGACATCATGCGGGAGAATCTGCTGAAGAGTGGCAAAAAGCAGGCGGATGTGGACAAGCTGGACTTGAAGGACGATGTGCTCCGCCGGGCCAACGGGTTCTACACCTACTTTGCCGCCGACATCGCCTACCACCGCAACAAATTTGCCGTCCGGGGCTTTGACAAGGTCATCAACATCTGGGGAGCCGACCACCACGGCCACGTGGCCCGGCTGAAGGGCGCACTGGACGCCCTGGGGCTGAACGGCTCCGAAAAGCTGGATATCGTGCTGATGCAGCTGGTGAAACTGCTGCGGGACGGCGAGGTGGTCCGCATGTCCAAGCGCACCGGCAAGGCCATCTCCCTGAGCGACCTGCTGGACGAGGTGAGCGTGGACGCCGCCCGGTGGTACTTCAACGCCAAGCCGGACACCCAGATGGAATTCGATCTGGGGCTGGCCGTCCGGGAGGACTCCGAGAACCCCATCTACTACGTGGAGTACGCCCATGCCCGCATCTGCTCCCTGCTGCGGACCCTGGCGGAGGAGGGCGTAAACGTGCCCGCCCAGGCCGACACGGACATGTCCCTGCTGTCCGGCGAGACGGAGCGGACTCTCATCAAACAGCTGGCCCAGTTCTGCGAGGAGATCAAGCTGGCGGCCAGGGACTACGATCCCAGCCACATCAACCGCTATCTCCAGGAGCTGGCGGCATGCTTCCACCGGTTCTACAACGCCTGCCGCATCAAGGGTGAGGAGCCGGCGGTCCAGGCGGCCCGGCTGAAGCTGGCGGACGACACCCGCGTGGTGCTGAAGAACGGCCTGAAGCTGATCGGCGTGGACGCGCCGGAGAAGATGTAACGACAAGATGCAGTTCAGGGGGCCGCGCCGGAGGGCGCGGCCTTTCTTGACAAGCGGCGGCCTCCGCTGTATCATGCCGAAAGGACTGCCTTTGTCAATCAAAGGTGCTGATATAGCCGACGCAGTTGAAAAGAAGTAAAAACTTCTTTTCAACTTGTGGGGAGATATCTCATCCCACAAGGCCGCAAAGCGGCCTTGCGTCAGACTTCATAGTCCGCACACGGGCGGCGCCCGACAGCGGCTCTGCCGCTGTAAGAAAATTGGATATCATTGTTTGGAGGACGCAATGGAGCGGACAGAACCGATCAAACAACCGGGAAGCGCGGCCCTGCGGGCGGCGTTTCCCGCCACCATCCCGGTGCTGACGGGATTCTTATGCCTGGGCATTGCCTATGGCGTGCTGATGCAGACCAAGGGGTATGGGCCGCTGTGGTCCACGCTTATGAGCATGATCGCCTTTGGCGGCAGTATGCAGTTTGTGGCCATCACCCTGCTGACAACGGCCTTTGATCCCGTGCAGGCGTTTTTGCTGTCGGTCATGGTAAATGCCCGGCACATGTTTTATGGCTTGGCCCTGCTGAACAAGTATAAGGGGCTGGGAAAGGTCCGGCCATTTTTGATTTACGTACTGTGTGACGAAACATTTTCCCTGGTGTCCACCCTGGAGCCGCCGGCGGGGGTGGAGCGAAAAGACTTCTATTTCTGGATCTCTTTGCTGGACTACCTCTATTGGGTGTGCGGAACCATGGCGGGCGGATTTCTGGGGCAGCTCATCACCTTTGACACCACGGGACTGGACTTTGCCCTGACGGCGCTGTTTGTGGTGCTGTTCCTGGAGCAGTGGAAGAAAAGGGAGAACCGCCCCGCCGGAGTCATCGGACTGGCCTGCACAGGCGTCAGCCTGGCGGTGTTTGGACCGGACAATCTGGTGATCCCCGCCATGGTGATGGTCCTGGCGGTTTTGCTGGGAGGGAGGAAAAAGCTGTGTACTTAACGCCTTTACAGACCATGGGTATCATTCTGGCGGTGGCCGCCGGGACACAGCTGACACGCTGGCTGCCTTTCTGGCTGTTTCCGGAGAGCAGGGAACCTCCCGCTGTGATCACGGATCTGGGCAAGCTCCTGCCGGCGGCCATGATGGGACTGCTGGTGGTCTACTGTCTGAAGGGCGTCTCCTGGCTGTCGGCGCCCCACGGCGCACCGGAGCTGATCGCCATCGCGGTGGTGGCGGTGCTCCACCGCTGGAGGGACAATGTGCTGCTGTCCATCGCCGGCGGCACGGCGGTCTATATGCTGCTGGTACAGGTGGTGTTTGCCTGACGGCTGGGCCCGGGGCGGAGTTCTGAACCGTCCCAGATTGTGCGGGCAGGACAAAAGTTGTATCGTGTAACCCAATTTTTGATTTGTTTTTGCTCACCCCAAAGTAGTCCGCCATCTCTTGCCGAGTCTTTCCTGCCTCTACCATCGATTGACAAGGGGAAATACGGTTTTTCGGGGCTAAAACAAATGCTGGCGGCGTTGTCCTCGCTGCCGGGCGACAGCCCGGCGGCCTCGTCCGCCTTGCCAGCCCCCGTTTTCGCTCCCGAAAAACTCCGAAAGACCTGCCAGCGAGCATAAATAGGCGCTGGCAAGGCCGCAGGATGC
>JAETOQ010000104.1 GCA_021771635.1 Oscillospiraceae bacterium
CTGCTCACGCATGACCAGGGGAGGACGTTTGCTGTCATCCTCTCCGCGCTGGATGAGCTGGGGTATCATGTCGAGTGGTCAGTGCTTAACAGCGCCAATTTCCACGTCCCCCAATCGCGGAAGCGGGTGTTCCTTATCTGCTATCTTGATCCCCGATGCGCCGGAAAAATATTACCTGTCTTCGGAGATGACGCAAAAGCTCTTATACAGCTCATCGGCGGGCCGCAAGGACACCGGGTCTATGATCCCGCAGGCGTAGCCTGTACCCAGACGGCAGGCGGTGGCGGGCTTGGAGTCAAAACCGGACTGTACCTCGTGGATCTGTGCAAGGGGCAGCCGGAGCAGACAGAGATCGCACGGTGCCTCACCGCACGGTATGGACAGACGAGCCTGTCCACTCACCCCAGGGAACGCTCCGGGGTGCTGCTGATCAAGGAGGCCACCAAGCGGGGCTACAAAGAGGCCAGCCCCGGCGACACCGTGGATCTGGGCTACGCCGGGAGCAATACCCGCCGGGGCCGTGTGGGCCACGACATCGCCCACACCCTGGAGACCAGCAGCATCCAGGGCATCGTGGAGCATGGCGGGCGCATCCGCCGCCTGATGCCCAGGGAATGCCTCCGCCTCCAGGGCTTCGAGGAGGAGCAGATCGACCGCCTGCTGGCTATCACCTCGGATGCCCAGGCTTATAAGCAGGCCGGAAATTCAGTCACGGTCAATGTGATCGAGGCCATTGGCCGCCGCATCCGGGCGGTGGACGAGCAGCTCCGAAAGGAGGATTCTGCCGCATGAGCGAGATCGGCATCAAAGACCAATGCTTCGGTGTGGAGGTTGAGATGACCGGCATCACCCGGGGGCAGGCCGCCCATGCGCTGGCGGACTATTTCGGAACCGAAGCCCAGTATACAGGCGGCACTTATGGCACCTGGACCGTGAAAGATCCCAGGCGGAGAACCTGGAAGCTGGTGAGCGACAGCAGCATCCTCGCGGAGAAAAAAACCGTCAGCGGCTATGAGGTCATCCCCGATGATGACGAGGGCAGGGACTACTGGGTCGAGATGGTCACGCCCAAGCTCACCTATGACCAGCTTCCTGTACTCCAGGAATGTATGCGGCGGGTGAAACGGGCTGGAGCCAAGGTGAATGAATCCTGCGGCATCCACGTCCATGTGGACGGGGCAAACCATAACCGGCAGAGCCTGAAAAACCTGATCGGCATCATGTTCTCCAAGGAAGATATTTTGTTCAAGGCGCTCCAGGTGAACGAGGAACGGGCCAAAAGATGGTGTAAAAAAGTACGAGAACCCATGCTGCGCGAGGCTCGGACGCTGTCCTCAGACGAAACAAAAGACCTCACTGAACTGGAACAGATCTGGTATGAGGGAGACGAAGGACACGGCGACCATTATAACAAGACCCGCTACCATGCCCTCAATTTGCACTCCATGTTTTACAGGGGCACGGTGGAATTCCGTTGTTTCAACTCCACCCTGAACCCTGGGCAGGCGGCCGCCTATGTCAACCTGTGTTTGGCCATGTCCGCCCAGGCCATTGCCCAGCGCAGCACCGTCATGCGTAAGACCCACAGCGAAAACGAACTGTTCACCTTCCGGGTCTGGCTGGTGCGGCTGGGCCTCAACGGGCCGGAGTTCAAGGAGACCAGGGATCAATTACTCAAAAATTTGAGCGGTGACCGCGCGTGGAGGCACGATAAGGACAGCTACGAGGTCAACAGAAGGAAAAAACGCAATCGAGAAACGGAGAGATGACGATGAAAATTTGCATAGACGAGCGCACCTACGAGGGCAGCGCCACGGAAATCATGGAACAGCTCCGCCAGCAAACCTTTGACCCCACCGAGTACCCGGATACGGAGAGCTACATCTACCAGCTTCGGAGCAACTTCATCCGGGCCACCGACCTGGACTGCCCCCTGCCGGAATCTGGCGTGGAGCGGCAGGCGCAGGCCATGTTTACCCATCTGGCCAAGGCCGGGGCGCTGACGATCTTGGAGGAATGACCATGGAAAACACGATGTATTTCGCCTATGGCTCGAACATCAACCTGGAGCAGATGGCCTACCGCTGCCCGGACGCCTCGGTGGTAGGGCCGGTAGTGCTGGATGGGTATGAACTGCTGTTCCGCAGGGGTGGCTTCGCTACCATCGCCCCCAAGGAGGGCGAACAGGTCCAGGGCTTGCTGTGGAGCATCACGCAGTCGTGTGAACGCTCCCTGGATCGCTATGAGGGCTATCCCCGTTTCTATGACAAAAGGATGGTGACCGTCCGGGACAGCGAGGGCCGCTCCCTGTCTGTTATGGCTTACATCATGGACGAGCGGTTCCGGGAACCGATGCTGCCCACCGACAGTTACTACAACGGTATCCTGGAGGGCTACCGGCAGAATGGCCTGCCCACCGCCGAGCTGAAAAAGGCGTGGGATCAGGCTGTGCGGGAGGTGCATCAGGAGACGAAGCGGATCAATGCCGCCGCTCGTACCAAGCCGCAGAAACGGAGAAATGAACATGGGAGATAAGATCAGAGTTCTGGTGGTGGAGCCGATGAAGCCCTGCGAGGTGCGGGAGATCCCCGACACGCTGGACGCCATGCGGCAGCTCGTGGGCGGCGACATTGAGGCCGTCACGTCCATTCGGTATGCGTCAGCCATTGTCTGCAACGGGAACGGGAAACTCCTGGACCTACCCTATAACCGCCCGCTGCTGGATGAAGGTGGGCTGCTGCCGCTGGATATGCTCCACGGTACGTTTTTCATCGCCGGGATGAGCGGGGAACATTTTGTCTCTTTGACAGACGGGCAGATCCAGCGGTACAAAGACCTCTACGACAACGTGATATCCCTGACATCGGAACGGCCTGAGGACCAGACCGAAATCGCGCCGGAGGCCACCATGCTGGACTTCGCCGTAGCCTGTCGGCTGACGTTCCGATTTGTTCGGGAAGATCAAGTGTCCGTTGAGTTAAAAGATGCGTTTGCTGTCCATGTCAATGGCATTTTCAATCAAGATGAGGCCCTGGCGGAACGGACGGTGGGTGATCTGGATGTTACCTTTCAGGGCTGCTGCGCTGAAGTGCGGTACACGTTTGCCAGACAGGACAAGGACGCGGCCAGCGCCGAGCTGTTCTCCAAGCAGTGTGTGCTGGATGTGCGGGATCAACTGGAAGGGTACGGCTGCAAAATAGAAAAAATCGAGTGTTTTGCGGAGGAGCTGGAACCGGACTATGGGAGAGATCAGGCCAGAGGCCGCGAGACACAGGAAAAAAAGAGAAAGGGAAACCGCCATGACCGATAGCACCGTGAGATGGGAGGCCGCATATGCCCGCCTATGACCTGTCCAGCCCCGGTGCGGTCTCCGCCTCCGCAGAGCAGGCCCGAATCCGCGCCGGCCAGGAGCCGGACCAGAACAGCTACAACGCCGCATGGCTCCACGGCTACGCCAGCGCGCTGGCCAATGTGGCTGACGCGCTGGAAACCCGGCAGGAGCTTGTGGATGCCATCATCGGCTTTATGGGAGAGCAGTACCCCAGCGCCGAACTGTACGGCATTCTCCATGACACCCTGGCAATGTCCAACCAGGACATCCTGTCCCTGGGCTTCGACCTGCCCCAGTGTCGGGAACCGCCCCGTGCCCATCAGGGCATAAAATCTGAAAAAAAGAAGGGAATTCACTATGAGAGATAAGTACATCCTGACCGCCGAGTCGGTCACCGAGGGCCACCCGGACAAGCTGTGCGACACCATCGCGGACAGCGTCCTGGATGCCTGCCTGAGCAGCGACCCCGCCGCCCGCGTGGCCTGCGAGGTCATGGCCACCGCAGGGAAGATCATCGTGGCCGGGGAGATCACCGCCAGGGACCTGCCGGACATCCCCGCCATCGTCTGCCGGACTGTGCGGGAGGCGGGCTACGGCGGCAGCGACTATGAGGTGGAGGCCGTCACCCACGACCAGAGCGGCGATATCGCCGGCGCTGTGGATGGCAGCAATATGGGGTCCCCGCGCAAGCCCAGCGCAGCGGGTTGCGTGGGGAAAGGAGGCGCAAGGGAGCGAATGCAGTTTTCGCCGCAGGCGGAAACGGAGTTGAGCGGACTTTGCGCCGACGCGGGCGCCGGCGACCAGGGCATTATGTACGGCTACGCCTGCAATGAAACGGCGGAGCTGCTGCCCCTGCCTGTGGTGCTGGCCCACCGGCTGACGCTGCTGCTCACCAATACCCGCAGGATGGGGATCATCCAGGGCCTGGGGCCGGACGGCAAAGCCCAGGTGTCCGTGGAGTACCAGAACGGCAAGCCCCACCGGATTGCCGCCGTGGTAGTCTCCTGCCAGCATGACGCGGACAAGGAAATGGACGAGCTGCGCCGGGAGATCATCCGGCGCGTCATCGTCCCCGCCCTGCGGGATCTGCCGCCCGATCCGAACACAGAGGTGTTCGTCAATCCCTCCGGGCGGTTTGTGCTGGGCGGCTTTGAGGCGGACACCGGCCTGACGGGCCGGAAGCTGATGGCGGACACCTACGGCGGGCTGGCCCCCCATGGCGGCGGGGCGCTGTCCGGCAAGGACGGGAGCAAGGTGGACCGCAGCGGGGCCTATATGGCCCGGTACATCGCCAAGAACCTCGTGGCCGCTGGGCTGGCGGAACGCTGCACCGTCAGCCTCGCCTACGCCATCGGCAGGGCCGAGCCGGTGGCCGTGGACATCGATGCCCACCAGACCGGGAAATACCCGGAGGCTGTGCTGGAGCGGGCCGTCCGGGCTGTGTTTGACCTGACGCCCGCCGGGATGATCTCCGCCCTGGGGCTGGATCGGCCCATCTTCGCCCAGTTCTGCAACTACGGCCACTTCACCCACCAGGACGCCCCCTGGGAGCAGACGGATCGGACTGCCGCTCTGGCGGAAGCCTGTGGGCGGGAAGCCGGGAGGATGCCCCATGAACGGTGATACCCCCGTCAATATCGCCGGTGTGCTGGCCTTTCCCAATGACGCAGACGGCGGAATGATCCGCTTTATTGACAGCGGCTACAATACACTGTTTCATGTGCCGGACGGCGGCAATATCATCCTCACCGCCTTTGATGATGGACGCAGGGTCCTCCCCTGCCGGTACATCGATGCCAGCCACGCCCAGATCGGCGGCGAGACCTTCCACATCTGCCAGTTTGCTGAGTTTCAGGAGCGGGCTGGCGCTGTTTACGCGCCGGAGCATCCACAGCCTGGGGATGTCCTGGATACCTACACCATCTACCAGATCAAGGACATCCGCGCTGTGCCTTACGCCTTCAGGGCCTATAATGAGGCAAAGGGAAAGCTGAAGATGGCTCACTACGTGCGGGCTTACAGAGGCGTTCTGGCGCCCAGCGTTACGCTGGACGACCTTTATGAAAAGCACAACCGGGACAGCCGCCCCTTTGGGCATCGGATACACTCCATGTCCATGAGCGATGTGGTGGTAGTAAACCGCAGCGGGGAGGAAAAAGCCTTTTACGTGGACAGCATTGGCTTCCAGGAGGCAAAGCGTTTCCCGGACCCGCCCATCAGGAAGAAAAAACGGCCCGCCCAGGAGCGGTGACGATGGGGCCGCCCAAATGCATTGCCTCGGTGAGCTTCGGGAAAGACTCGCTGGCCACCCTTTTGCTTGC
>JAETOQ010000105.1 GCA_021771635.1 Oscillospiraceae bacterium
TCGGCGATGGCCACCACGGGGATGCCCAGCTTGTGGGCCTCGGCGATGGCGTTGCGCTCCTTGCGGGTATCCACGATGAACAGGGCGCCGGGCAGCTTCTTCATTTCCTTCACGCCGCCCAGGTACTTCTCCAGCTTCTCGATCTCGCCCAGGTGCTTCATGACTTCCTTCTTGGGCAGCATATCGAAGGTGCCGTCGGCCTGCATGGTCTTCAACTGGTTCAGACGGTCCACACGGGTGCGCATGGTCTTGAAGTTGGTCATCATGCCGCCCAGCCAGCGGGCGTTGACATAGTACTGACCGCAGCGGGAAGCCTCCTCGCGGATGGCCTCCTGTGCCTGCTTCTTGGTGCCCACGAACAGCAGGGACTGGCCGCTCTCAGACAGCTGACGGACGAAGTTATAGGCCTCCTCCAGCTTGCGGACGGTCTTTTGCAGGTCCACGATATAGATGCCGTTGCGCTCGGTGTAGATATAGGGAGCCATCTTGGGGTTCCAGCGGCGGGTCTGGTGACCGAAGTGGACGCCTGCCTCCAGCAGGGCTTTCATGGATACGACGTTAGAATTAGCCATGTGTTTGAGTTCCTCCAAATCGAATTTAGTTTTGACCTCCGGCGGTTTCATCCCTCCTGCCAACCAGTTGGCACAGACAGAAAGTCGACGCACCGTGCGGAATGCTGAAATATAATACCACAACCCCAGATATCAATGCAAGTATTTTTTCCAAAAAACCTGGTAAAATTCCGGAATCTCCGCCAAAATCTTCCGTTTTAAAATTTTCTTCTCCGCTTCCGCTCCAGATTGGGGTCCCGGCGCTGGAAGGGCTTGTCGATGAGGATGATATCGTCCCCGATGCGCTGGATGCAGTCCCAGGGGATATAGAACTCCTCTCCCCTGCCGAACAGTCCGAAAAAGCGGAAGGGGCCGTTGACCACAATGGCGACCACCTGCCCCTCAGGGATCCGGACGTCCACGTCCGAAACAAAGCCCAGGCGGCAGCCGTCGCAGATATTGATGACCTCTTTGCACCGTAAGTCCCGAATCCTGCACTGCATCATACATCCCTCCTGGAAAAAACCTATGCGCCGGGCCGGATGTCCTATGCGCCCACAAAGCGACAAAAGCTCCCAGTATAGGAAAAAACACCGGGGGAAATACTGACCTCAGAAGTTTACAGCAGGTCAGGAGGCGGCTTTTATGCTTGGAAAAGTCGAGATCGCGGGAGTTAACACGGCAAAGCTGAAGGTGCTGAAAAACGAAGAAACCATGGAGCTGCTGCGCCGGGTCAAGGACGGTGACCAGGAGGCCCGCCGCCAGCTGATCGAGGGCAATCTCCGGCTGGTGCTCTCCGTGATCCAGCGGTTCTCCAGCCGGGGCGAAAACGTGGACGACCTGTTCCAGGTGGGCTGCGTGGGCCTGATCAAGGCCATCGACAACTTCGACATCAATCAGCCGGTGAAATTTTCCACCTACGGCGTGCCCATGATCATCGGCGAGATCCGCCGCTACCTCCGGGACAACAGCGCCATCCGTGTCTCCCGCAGCATGCGGGACACGGCCTACCGGGTCCTTCAGGTCCGGGACCGCCTGATCGCGGAGAGCCAGCGGGAGCCGACGGTGGAACAGATTGCCAAGGAGCTGGGCATTCCCCGTGAGGAAGTCGTCTTCGCCATGGACGCCATCGTGGACCCGGTGTCCCTCTACGAGCCGGTGTATTCCGACGGCGGCGACGCCATCTGCGTCATGGACCAGGTCAGCGACACCAAAAACACCGACGAGAACTGGACGGACCGCATCGCCCTGAAGGACGCGCTGAAACGGCTGGACGACCGGGAGCGGCGGATTTTGTCCCTGCGGTTTTACGAGGGTAAGACACAGATGGAGGTCTCCGCTGAGGTGGGCATCTCCCAGGCCCAGGTCAGCCGGCTGGAAAAGGGCGCCATCAACACCATCAAGAAAAATATCTGAACAGAAAAAGAGGCCCGGACGGGCCTCTTTTCTCTTGCTGCTCTCCGCTTATTCCGCGGCGGAGATACGGCTGAAATAGCTGCCGCCGTCCGCGATGGAAAATTCCGTCGTCTTTTCGGCCTCATCCTGCCGGCTGTCACCGTCACTGTCGAAAATGTTTCTAAACCAGCGAAAAGGACCGCCGGCTCCCGGCGGTCCTTCCATATCAATACAAGCTCACCAGGGTGGACACACATTTGTCAATGCCCAGTCTGCCGCTGTCCAGCGCCACGTCATAGTGCCGGGCGTCGCCCCAGGTCATGTCCGTGTAGAACTGATAGTAGGAGGCCCGGCGCTTGTCCTTGTCCCGCAGGCGCTTTTCCGGTGTCTCCGGCCGTTCGCCGTAGACCTTTACGATGCGCTCCGCCCGCTTCTCCATGTCCGCGTGGATGAAGACGGTCAGGCAGTCGGCCTCTCCCCGCAGGATGAAGTCGGCGCAGCGGCCCACGATGACGCAGGGCCCCTTCTCCGCCAGCTCCAGGATGATCTTCCGCTGGAGCACCCAGAGCTGGTCCTGGTTGGTCAGGCCGTTGGAGCGCCCAGTCAGGGCGTTGAGCCAGCCATTATAGGGGGCGTACTCTCCCTGCTCCTGAATATAGGCCGGGGCAAAGCCGCTCTCCTCCGCCAGCTTTTCGATCAGCTCCTGGTCATAGCAGGGCACGCCCAGCTTGGCGGCGGTCTCCTTTCCGATGGTCCGTCCGCCGCTGCCAAATTCCCGGCTGATGGTGATGATCCTGTTTTTCATAGCTGCCTCCTCATTTTAAAGTCCGATAGGTGTGAATGATGGCGATCAGAGAGATCACAAAGGTCAGAACGTCGGAGACCGGCATGGAGAACAGCACGCCGTCCAGCGCGAAGAACAGCGGCAGCAGCAGGGCAAGCCCCACGCCGAACACCACCTCACGGACCATGGACAGCGCCGTGGACAGCAGCGCCTTGCCCAGGGACTGGAGATAGATGAATGTCGCCTTGTTGACCGTTGCCAGGGGCAGCATGCAGAGGTAGATCCGGAAGCAGCGGATGGCGAACTGCGTATAATGGACGCTCTCGTTTTTCGCGCCGAAGATGCCGATGAGCTGGCCGGGAAGGAACTCCACGATCAGCAGCGCCGCAAAGCCCACCAGCGCCTCCACGATCAGCAGGCGGGTAAAGAGGTCCCTGGCCCGGTCCTTGCGCCCGGCGCCGATGTTGTAGCCCACGATGGGGATGCAGCCGGCGGCCGTGCCCACGGCGATGGAGATGATGATCTGGAAGAATTTCATGACGATGCTCACCACCGCCATGGGGATCTGGGCGTACTGCTCCTGGCCGAACACGGCGTCTGCCGCGCCGTATTTGCGGATCATGTTGTTGATGGCGGCCATGGCTGCCACCAGGGAGATCTGGGAGAGAAAGCTGCAAACGCCCAGAGGGAGATACTTTTTCGCCAGCTTGGGATGGATGCGGAAGCTCTCCCGCTCCAACCGGACGACCTTCATGTGACACAGATACCAGACCGCCAGGACCGCCGTGAGGATCTGGCCCAGAACGGTGGCCACCGCCGCGCCCATCATGCCCCACTTGAAGATGAAGATGAACATGGGGTCCAGGATGATATTGACGACGGCGCCGGCCAGCGTGGAGGCCATGGCGAACTTGGGGCTGCCGTCGGAGCGGATGATGGGATTCAGCGCCTGACCGAACATATAGAAGGGCACGCCCAGAGTGATCCAGAGGAAATACTCCTTGGCCTGGGCAAAGGTCTCCGCGTTGACACGGCCGCCGAAGGCGGTGAGAATAGGCTCCTGAAAAGCCAGATAGATCACCGTCAGCACCAGGCTGCTGATGACGCACAGCAGCACGGCACTGCCGATGCTCTTGTGGGCGTCCTCCTTTCTCTGGGCGCCCAGGCAGATGCTGACATAGGCGCAGCAGCCGTCGCCGATCATGACCGCGATGGCCAGCGCCACCACCGTCAGCGGGAACACGACGCCGTTGGCGGCGTTGCCGTAAGAGCCGAGGTAGTCCGCGTTGGCGATGAAGATCTGGTCCACAATGTTGTAAAGCGCCGCCACCAGCAGCGAGATCACGCAGGGGACGGCATATTTGCGCATCAGCGTCCCCAGTTTTTCCTGCTCCAGAAAAGCATTGGATTCTTTCATAGTTGGTCCTCCCTGTTGCAAAAAAATAAAGCGGCCCGGGGAAAGCTGGATTTACGCCCCCTGGCCACACACTTCATGTCCCGTTTTTCTTAAAAACGGCAAAAAAAGAAACGTCTGGCCCGCAACCGGATTTACGCAGTTACGCCACACGCTGTATTTTTAAGTATAGTAAAATCCCGCCGGTTTCGCAAAGGCATTTTTGCACAAATCCGGCCGGATAAAATTTGACCTTTTTTCTCAATTGTCGTACAATGGCGGCATACCGAACAAGGAGTTGATACCCGTGGATTTTCAAAAGCTGATGGAGTACCGCAACACGCACGGTTCCTTTTACCAACGGATGGGCATTTTTATCGAGGAGATCGGCCCCGGCTACGCCCGGGTCACCAAGACCGTCACGGCGGAGGACCTGAACCCCCTGGACGTTCCCCACGGCGGCGTGTATTTCACCATGGCCGACACCGCCTGCGGCTCCGCCATGTCCTCCCACGGGCATGTGGCCGTGACGGCAAACGCCAGCTACAACTTCTTCCGCGGCGCCCAGGTGGGCGACCGGCTGACCGCCGAGGCACGGGAGGTCAAAACCGGAAAGACTCTCTGTGTCTACGACGCCCGTGTCACTGACCAGGACGGCACCCTGCTGGGCACTGGGAGCTTTACCTTTTATCAGTTAGAGCAGCCATTGGAATTCTGAAAAAACGGCGGCAGGTGGGGACAGCAGCCCCATCTGCCGCCGTTTTGCTCACAGCCGGTCTAAAAGCTCCGCCGCCGTCCGCTCTGTCCGTGTCTCGCCATAGCCCAGAAAGCGGTGCAGGCTTCGGCTGCATTGGTATCCGGTCCGCAGATTCCTGATATATGGAACATTCTCCGGCAGCTTTCCCTTTCTCTCTGCCAGATCGATCCAGGTGATATTGATCTCCTGATACCAGCGGAGAAGGTCCAGAATATCGCCCCAGGGAACTGATTCTTGTGTGCGGTATTTACGCATTGTTCTCACCTCATCTATATAATAGCTATATAATAGCATTTCTAATAGAAAAATCAATAGTTTTTTCCATATTTATTTTTAACAGAAAATATCATATATTATTTATGAGGTGAGTACCATGAGTTTCAACGCAGAGCACGTCAATAAGCGCGAGGAATCTGTGAATAAGTCCCTATATATAAAGCGTTCCTTAGTAGAACGCATTGACAAAATTGCAAAAGAAAGTGGAACCAGTTTCAATAATGTGGTCATCTCCATGATCGAAAGCTGTCTGAAAGACGAGTCAGGACCACCCGTATAACGGGTGGCCTGCACTCGCCCTATAAGGGCGTGATATTGGCCGCGCCTCAAGGCGCGGTGAAACGGTCTGCCGACCGCATATTCTTACAAGCAGCC
>JAETOQ010000106.1 GCA_021771635.1 Oscillospiraceae bacterium
CTGGCCCGGTGGTTCAGGTCGGACTGATAGATCTTCTCAAAATATCCCATTACTCCTGACCTCCATCGGTGCGGATAACCACGGGGGGAGGCGATTCCCGTCTGGCGCGCCTGGCCTGAGCATAGGACGCTCCGCCTCTTGCGGATGCGGATTTCGGCGGCGCCGGGGGAGTGGGAGGGCTATCACTCTCTATCTGCTGTGCATGGTGGCAGCGGAAGATGGCCTGCTCCAGCTCCTGCTTGTTAGCGTAGGCCACTTTCCGAGCGGCCCGCTCCGGCAGCAGGTACGGATCACCGAAGGAGATGCCCCAGTCCAGGAAGAGCCTGAGCCGTGTCTGCATGGGGTGGGTCCCCGTCTTCATAACCACGAACTGCCCCTTGGGAATGGACTTCAGCTCATCGGGGGTCATGAGAGGCCGCTCCATCATCTGGAGGGAGCGGCTGGCGCTGTCTTTTCCGCCACCCTTACTCACCGAGCCGCTCATAACGGTGCGGCTGCCCAGAGCCTTGGACAGCACCTCAGCGGTCTGAGAGTTGGGGGCGAAACCGCCAAAGATCGTGTCCTGCACGTTGTCGACTATGATCTCCGCACCCTCTTTGCCGTAATTTTTCTCCAGTTGTGCCAGCGACTGAATGATGGGAACCAGGGTCAGCTTGCGGGACCGGCCGGCGCTGAACAGCGGCAGGATGTCAAAGGCGGGCATAGTCCCCAGCTCATCGCAGAACAGCACCACCCGGTTGGGCAGCTTGCCGCCGTTTTCGTCTGCTACAGAGAACAATTCCCGGCTGAGGGTTTGGATCATCAATCCAGCCATGAAGTTCTTGCTGGGGTCTTCTTCTGGCAGGACGAGGAAGATGGCGGACTTCTGAGAGGCGAATGCCTCCGCATCAATGGCGCTGTCGAAGCACAGCACCTGCTCCAGCTCCGAGTCCAGAAAGGCGTTCAGCCTGGACAGCACCGTGGACATGACAGAGGCCATGGCCTGCTCCGCCGAGTTGAGAGCGGCGCCGGCAAACCACCTGGCCTTATGAGTGTCAGGCAAAGAGTCCATCAGGACCTGAAAGCCGTTCTTGCCTTTGGTCTTGCTGGGGGCCAGCAGATCCTGCACCAGCTTGAACACGCTGACGATGTGCCGCCGCTCCTGGGGAGCCTCCTCCGTGGGCGGCAGATACTCCGCCAGCAGGAGGACCACCGCCGTGAGCAGTCCCTCGGCGGCATCATAAAAGAATGCGTTTTGGCCGTAGTTTGAGGCGTCTCCCTCCGGGTTTATGATGGTTTTCGCTAATATTTTTGCATACTTCTCCGCCTTGGCCCTTGCCGCCAGATTGGACGGCTGGTCCCGGCAGATATCCATGTAGCGGTTGATGAGCGTGAGGAGGTTGTACCCGTCTGACCTGGTGGGATTGCGCAGGTCGATCACCGCTACCTTGTAGCCGTAGTGCTGTAAGGCCACGGCGCCGTAGTTCCGGGCGAGATCCCCCTTTGTATCTAAGGCCAGGAAGCTCATCCCGCTGGCGCAGGCGTACTCCATATTGGGGTACAGAAAGAACGCCGTTTTGCCCACCCCGGACGCGCCGATCATCAGACAGTGGATGTCGTCCGTGTCCACCAGGGCGGTGACGGCGTTCTTCTTTCCCACGCACCCCAGCACCAGACCCTGTTTCCTGGGCAGGTTCTTTCCGGAGCGCCACTCGGCCACATGGAAGGGGATGTGCTGATAGGTCTGCTGGATCTCTTTCTTGTTGGCCCACCGCGCCGTTCCATGCTGGCCGTCGCCAACGGTCTTGGATTTGATGTTGTCCAGATTTCCACTTCCGGAGAAGTGTGTGGCGGCGGCGATGAGCAGAAGCATCCCGCCCGCCAGTAAAATCAACATGATTGTCTGCGGCGTCATAAAATCACCCCATTTCTTGCTGCAGTGCCGCTTGTTCCTGTTTCTGCTGCTGTTTCAAAACGTCCGCCTCATACTTGACGGACACCTTGGCGCAGGACAAAGCCAGCTCCAGCCAGCTCTCCGCCAGATCCCGTTTTTCCGACTCACTGCGGATGCCGGGTGTGGAGGCCCTTTCCAAAACATTCTGAGCGTGTTCTACCAATTCGTTGATGCGGTTCTTCAGACTGCTTCGGTTCTGGTGGGGGTGGATACGGCTACGCAGTTCCTCCACCAGTTCCTCCCTGGAGCGCGGCTCCCCCAGTTGGCGCAGCTCCCGCCCATAGGCGTACAGAGCCAGCGCGGAGGCCAGCTCGATACAGGTCACAGCCCCCTCCGGATAGTTTCTGCGGGTATTCATCTCATACCCGCGGAGCGCGTCAGCCAGTTCTCGGCCCACCCGGTCTGGAATGACGCACTCCTCCATGCAGACGCTGATCCTGCCGCAGACCTCTGGAGCGATGATGAGCTGAGGATGCTCCTCCGCCTCCTGAGCGGGAAGACCACGCCGGGCCTTGAGATCCTCGTTCCAGTCTTTGTACTCGGGCTGGAGTATCCCCACATCGTCATATCCGTGTTCATGGAGGATCTCCGCCAGCCGTCCGCTGGCCTCGATGCCCGCCTCGTCATGATCCAGGCAGAGGCAGACAGAACGAATGCCGGGGTTCTGCTCCAGCATCCAGAGCATGGCGTGTTCCGAGATCCCACACAGGGCCACGAAGCTGTGTTCCTGCCAGCCTCGGGGGTAGCGGGAGAGGAAGGACATCAGGTCGATGGGCGCCTCGAAGACATAGAGCCGGTCACTGGTTCCGGTGTAGTGGAAGCTGCACTTGGGATCGCTGCTCTCCACATTGATGCGGAAGGTCTTGCCGAGATTGTTGAGGCTGCGCTTGTGGGCATGACAGGCAACGCCGTTCTCATCCTTTCCGACGAACACAGCGTTGTGGTACTCCCTGGTCATGTCCTTGGATTTCTCACAGCTCTCGTACAGCAGGCCCGCCCGGACAAAGGTGTTAATCACATCCCGGTTCAGCAGACGGTGCTTGAGGAGATAGGCATACATCCGGCGCATATCCCGGTTCGCCGGCGGCAGGGCAAACTCCGCTTTAGGTTCCTCCTCCTGTTTGGGAGCGGAGGCATAGACAACGCCCCGCTCCCCGCCCAGCAGACAGGTGACGGCCTCGGGGTAGGAGAGGTTGTAGAACTGCTGGACGAAGGAGATGGGCCCGCCGCCCTCTTTTGCGGCGTGGTCGTACCACCCGTTGCCCCGGACGGTGACGCTGTGGTCGCGGCCCAGGCGATACTCCGGCCCGGAGCGGATCAGCTTCTCTCCCTGATGGCGGAGGAACTCCACCAGATCCACCTCGCTGGCTCGGAGCTTCTGCTCCTCGGTAAAATGGATATAGGGCACTTGCTTCACCTCCAGATAAAAGCAAGGGCCAGAGCGCCGCAGACACGGCGCTCTGGCTCTGATTGGTTTTGATATTATTATGATGGGGAGACCGAATCATCCTCCAGCCGAGGGAACGTAGGGAAGACATCGCTGGCCTGGGATGCCTGACGCAGTTTCTCCCAGATGGATTCACGGTAGATTTCCGCGCCCTTGATGGCGGTTTCTGACAGGTCGAAACGGTAATATTTCGCTGTGTGATCCTCCGTCCAGTACGGGTAGGTAAAAAGATAGAACCGCTCCGCCTGCTCATGACCTGCGAGGTAGAGCAGCAGTTGGGGCAGGTTGAGGTTGCCGCAGTGGGCAAAGGCCCGGCCCTCCCGCCAGCAAATAAACTCTCCATCGTAGAACGGCTTTCCCTCCTGCCGCATCTGGCGGAGGGCGTTGATGCGTATCCTCTCGATCTCCGTATGCGAGAGCCGTTTCCAGTGGGTTTCCCGCGCCAGTTCTGAGTAGACCTCCATCATCTCACTGTCGCCTTGGATGTCCTGGTCGTAGGGATAGACGTGTTCTGTGACAATGATCCTCCCATGCTCCAGCAGGACGAGCGTCGCCGCCAGGGAGTGTTCGTCCGTCAGGATCGAACCGCGATCTCGTCCGGAATAGGAGTTCATGATCTCATCCAACCGCTTGGCGGAATCAAGATCATTTGAAAACTTCAGCTCCATGGGGTGGCCTCCTGTCAGAATTTCTTTTGATCATTATACATGGGAGAGCCCTTTTGCACAAGAGGCCGCGCCCCTATGCGAACCTTTTGGAGCCCTTTTGGAGAGGCTGTTATCGGAGCTGCTGAACCGGCTCCTCATGATCATCCGGTTTGTGGCCCATGGCGATTTTCTTCTCTCTGATCTTCCTTCTCAGCTTACTGTCCACGAAGGAGATCCCATCGGACGGCGGCGGGGCTTGCTCTTGGAAGACGCGGCCCATGTGGTGGAGGAGCCGTGTGGCGCTGTCGAAGAGGGAGGGCGAGTCGTCCATGTGGTCGAGGAAAAACTGAGCGTATTCATTGCCCTGCTCCGCCGCCAGTGTGAACCAGCGGACGGCGGATTCCCTGTCCTGCGGGACATCCTTCCCCAGAAGATACAGCTTGCCGAGGGCATACTGCGCGTACTGGTTTCCCTGCTCCGCAGACTCCGTCAGCCAACGGAACGCGCCTGCTGTATCCTTTGCCACGCCGTCGCCGCTCAGCAGCAGCTTGCCCATTTGGTACTGTGCGAACTGGTTTCCCAGATCGGCGGACTGTCGGAACCAGCGCAGGGCGGCGGCGGGATCGTCTGCCTCCAGACGCAGCTTGCCCAGGGCGTACATGGCGTACTGATTGCCCTGCTCCGCTGCCTGGGAGAACCAGATCACCGCCTGAGTCATATCTTGTCTCACCGGCCCGCCGTCACGGTACAGCTTGCCGAGGGCGTACTGAGCGTAGTCCAGCCCGGACTCTGCCGCATGGGTCAACCAGCCTATCGCCTGGTTGATCCGCTCAGGCGTGGCGGCGGAATCTGCCAGGATGTGCTTTGCCAGCAGATACTCCGCATGGGGATTTTTCAGTTCAGCGGATTTCTCCAGCCACCCCAGCGCGGCGCTCTCATCCTTTTCTGTCCCGACACCATGCAGGAGCATCCAGCCGATGCGGTACTGGAGACGGTCATCCGGGCGTTGATCCGCCAGCATCCGGAATCCGTGATAGGCCATGGAGAAGTACCGATCAGCCTGCCGCTCATCTGAGATGCAGCCGGTTCCGTCTCGATATCGCTTGCCCAGTTCCCATGCGGCATAGGGAAAGCCCTGCGCCGCGGCAAGGGTGTACAGCTCCAGCGCCTTCGCATCATCCTGCGGCACACCCTTGCCCCGGCTGTAGAG
>JAETOQ010000107.1 GCA_021771635.1 Oscillospiraceae bacterium
TGCTTCGGTGTGGAGGTGGAGATGACTGGCATCACCCGCAGGCAGGCCGCCGACGCGCTGGCCGCGTATTTTGGGACGGAACCCCAATACCTGGGGACCTATTACGATACCTGGGGCGTGACCGACCCGGAGGGCAAGGTCTGGAAACTGATGAGCGATGGCAGCATCAGGGCGGAGCGGAAAACCGCGGGTGGATATGAATCGGTGGGCAGAGGGGAATATCAGGTGGAGATGGTCACTCCCAAGCTGACCTACGCTGAACTGCCCAAACTCCAGGAATGTGTGCGCCGGGTGCGAAAGGCCGGGGCCAAAGCCAATTCCTCCTGCGGTATTCACGTCCATGTGGACGCCTCCAACCACAACCGCCAGAGCCTGAAGAACCTGATCGGCATTATGTACTCCAAAGAAGATATTCTGTTCAAGGCGCTGCAGGTTGACCCGGCCCGTGCCAGGGATTATTGCCAGAAGGTGCGGGAACCCATGCTGCGGCAGGCCCGGACGCTGTCCTCGGACGAGACCACCGACCTGACCCAACTGGAACAAGTCTGGTATGAGGGAAATGTGGAAAGCACAGACCATTACAACTGGACACGCTACTACGCCTTGAATCTGCATTCTGTTTTTTACCGCGGCACCGTGGAATGGCGGTGCTTTAATTCTACCCTCCACGCCGGGAAGGTGGCCGCATACGTCAACCTGTGCCTCGCCATTTCCGCCCAAGCCATCGCCCAGCGCAGCACCGTCATGCGCAAGACCCACAGCGAGAACGAGCTGTTTACCTTCCGGGTCTGGCTGGTGCGCCTGGGCCTCAACGGGGACGAGTTCAAGCACACCAGGGATCATTTGTTGGCCCACCTGGAGGGTGACCGCGCATGGCGCCACGATAAGGACAGCTACGAGGTCAACAGAAGGAAAAAACGACAACGTGAAAGTGAGCGATAACGATGAAAATTTGTATTGACGAGCGCACCTACGAGGGCAGCGCTACGGAGATCATGGAACAGCTCCGCCAGCAGACCTTCGACCCCACCGAGTACCCGGATACGGAGAGTTACATCCACCAGCTCCGCAGTAACTTCATCCGGGCCACGGACCTGGACTGTCCCCTGCCGGACGCCGGTGTGGAGGGGCAGGCGCGGGCCATGTTCGCCCATCTGGCCAAGGCCGGGGCGCTGACGATCCTGGAGGAGTGACCATGGAAAATACACTGTATTTCGCCTACGGCTCAAACATCAACCTGGGGCAGATGGAGTACCGCTGCCCGGACGCCTCGGTGGTGGGGCCGGTGGTGCTGGAGGGCTGGGAACTGCTGTTCCGCAGGGGCGGCTTCGCCACCATCGCGCCCAAGGCGGGCGAACAGGTCCAGGGCCTGCTGTGGAGCATCACGCCAGAGTGTGAGCGCTCCCTGGATCGCTATGAGGGCTATCCCCGCTTCTACGATAAGCGGATGGTGACCGTCCGGGACGGCGAGGGCCGCTCCCTGTCCGTCATGGCCTATATCATGGATGAGCGGTTCCGGGAGCCGATGCTGCCCACCGACACCTACTACAACGGCATCCTGGAGGGCTACCGGCAGAACGGCCTGCCCGTGGCCGCTTTGAAAAAGGCATGGGAACACGCCGTCCAGGAGGTGCATCAGGAGACAGAGCGTGTCAACGCTATCTCCACGGACCGCGTCAAGCCGCCCAAGCGGCGGGGCGGCTATGACCGCTGACACTATGATACGGCAGGAGGAGCGGTATGTCCAGTAAAAAAATCTCGCTGGCTGGCGAGGTGCATATCAGCACCGGCAGCATCTGCACCACTGTGGACGCGCTGGAGGCCATGAAGTGCGTTGGACTGGCCTATGGTCTCTACAGCCACGCCGAGGAGGTTCGGGATCAGCGCGTCATGCTGGATGAGGGCGGGGACCACCCCGCCCTCGTTGTGCAGGAGGACGTCAGCTACCACGGCAGTCCCCTGTGGGAAACAGTCTGTACCCTGACTGATGATTCCCGGCAGATCCAGCGGTATCTGGCCTTCCGGGACACGCTGAAGATGCTGCAGGAGATGGATCGGGAGCTGGAGCGCCAGCCTGTGCCCCAGGCGCCGGCGCGGCAGCCCCAAAAGGATTGGAAAAAGCACCATGAGCGGTGAAAAATATCCGTTTTTCGATGTGCCGGAGGGTGATGTCTCCCCGCTGTTCACGACCAAACTCCAAGAGGCCGCCCATGTGGGCTGTCTGCGGGGCGTATTTGACGGCGGCGGGCTGACAACGGATTGGCTCGAAGGGAACGAGGCGCTGCAATCGCCGGCCTTTGACGTGGAACTGCGGGATCTGTTTGGAACGCTGCAACACGGCGGGCCGCTGGAAAATTTCCAGTCTATGCGGCAATTCTGTCTGGAGCATCCCCAGGCGCGGATGTCCGGCAGGCAGACCTTCTACGCCTTCCGCATCGACACCCAGCGGTATCGCTACCATTTGCGGTTTTTTCCCCAAAAGGGGAAATTCCACATCTTCTGCTACCAGGCGGATCAGATGAGGGAGGACCTGCCAAAGCCGGATTTTAACTATGCCTATCGCAAAAGGGCAAAAAAGAAGAAAGACCGAGGGGAACGAACATGAAAATTTTAGTAGTAGAGCCGATGAAGCCCTGCGAGATACGGGAGATCCCCGACACGCTGGACGCCATGCGGCAGATTGTAGGCGGCGACATTGAGGCCGTCACGTCCATTCGGTATGCGTCAGCCATCGTCTGCAACGGAAACGGGAAACTCCTGGACCTGCCCTATAACCGTCCTTTGCTGGATGAAAGCGGGCTGCTGCCGCTGGATATCCTCCACGGCACGTTTTTTATTGCCGGGATGAGCGGGGAGCATTTTGTCTCTTTGACAGACGAGCAGATCCAGCGGTACAAGGATCTTTATGACAACGTTATGGTCTTGACGGCGGAAGTGTCTGCGCCGCAGGAGGATCGTCCACACAAGAAGAAAAAAGCCGCCCCTGAGAGGTGAGTGTGCGCCCATGGGGACAAAGGAGGCACCTTATGCCCAACTATGACCTGTCCACCCCCGGCGCTATCTCCGCCGCTGCCGAGCTGGCCCGCATCCGCGCCAGCCTGGAACCGAACCAGGACAGCTACAATGCCGCATGGCTCCACGGCTACGCCGACGCGCTGGCCAACGTGGCCGACGCGCTGGAACCCCAGCAGGAACGGATGGACGCCATCATCGGCTACATGGCAGAGCAGCACGACAGCGCCGAGCTGTACGACATTCTCCATGAGGCCCTGGCGATGTCCGACCAGGACATCCTGTCCCTGGGCTTCGATCTGCCCCAGTGCCGGGAACAGCTCCGGCGCGAAACATCTGAACAAAAGAAGAAAAGGGGGAACCACTATGAAAGATAACTGTATCCTGACCGCCGAGTCGGTCACGGAGGGCCACCCGGACAAACTGTGCGACACCATTGCCGACAGCGTCCTGGACGCCTGCCTGCGCATCGACCCCGCCGCCCGTGTGGCCTGCGAGGTCATGGCCACCGCGGGGAAGATCATCGTGGCCGGGGAGATCACCGCCAGGGAGCTGCCGGACATCGCCGCCATCGTCTGCCGGACTGTGCGGGAGGCGGGCTACGGCGGCAGCGACTATGAGGTGGAGGCCGTCACCCACGACCAGAGCGGCGATATCGCCGGCGCGGTGGACAACGGCACCCAGATGGGCGCCGGCGACCAGGGCATCATGTACGGCTACGCCTGCAATGAAACGGTGGAACTGCTGCCCCTGCCCGTGGTGCTGGCCCACCGGCTGACCTGCCTGCTCACCAATGCCCGGAAAACCGGAACCATCCAGCGCCTGGGGCCGGACGGCAAGGCCCAGGTGTCCGTGGAGTACCAGGGCGGCAAGCCCCGCCGGATCGCCGCCGTAGTTGTCTCCTGCCAGCATGACGCGGACAAGGACATGGACGAGCTGCGCCGGGAGATCACCCGCCGCGTCATCGTCCCCGCCCTGCGGGATCTGTACCCGGACCCGAAAACCGAGGTGTTCATCAACCCCTCCGGGCGGTTTGTGCTGGGCGGCTTCGAGGCGGACACCGGCCTGACGGGCCGGAAGCTGATGGCGGACACCTATGGAGGGCTGGCCCCCCACGGCGGCGGGGCTCTGTCCGGCAAGGACGGCAGCAAGGTGGATCGCAGCGGGGCCTATATGGCCCGGTACATCGCCAAGAACATCGTGGCCGCTGGGCTGGCGGAACGCTGCACCGTCAGCCTCGCCTACGCCATCGGCAGGGCCGAGCCGGTGGCCGTGGACATCGACGCCCACCAGACCGGGAAGTACCCGGAGGCTGTGCTGGCGCGGGCCGTCCGGGCTGTGTTTGACCTGACGCCCGCCGGGATGATCTCCGCCCTGGGGCTGGACCGGCCTATCTTCGCCCGGTTCTGCAACTACGGCCACTTCACCCACCAGGACGCCCCCTGGGAGCAGACGGATCAGGCCGCGGCCCTGGCGGAAGCCTGTGGGCGGGAGGCCGGGAGGATGCCCCATGAACGGTGATACCCCTGTCAATATCGCCGGTGTGCTGGCCTTTCCCAATGACGCGGACGGCGGAATGATCCGCTTTGTTGACAGTGATTATAATACGCTGTTTCATGTGCCGGACGGCGGCAATATCATCCTCACCTCCTTTGACGATGGGCGCAGAATCCTCCCCTGCCGGTACATCGACGCCAGCCACGCCCAGATCGGCGGCGAGACCTTCCACATCTGCCAGTTTGCTGAGATCCAAGAGAGGGCTGGCGCTGTTTACGCGCCGGAGCATCCACAGCATGGGGATGTCTTGGATACCTACACCATCTACCAAATCAAGGACATCCGCGCCGTGCCTTACGCCTTCAGGACCTATGAGGAGGCGAAGGGAAAGCTGAAGATGGCCCACTACGAACGGGCTTACAGAGGCGTTCTGGCGACCGGCGTTACGCTGGACGAACTTTATGAAAAGCACAACCGGGACAGCCGCCCCTTTGGGCATCGGATACACTCCATGTCCATGAGCGATGTGGTGGTGGTAAACTGCGGCGGGGAGGAAAAAGCCTTTTACGTGGACAGCATTGGCTTCCAGGAGGCAAAGCGTTTCTTGGACCCGCCCATCAGGAAGAAAAAACGGCCCGCCCAGGAGCGGTGACGATGGGGCCGCCCAAATGCATTGCCTCGGTGAGCTTCGGGAAAGACTCGCTGGCCACCCTTTTGCTTGC
>JAETOQ010000108.1 GCA_021771635.1 Oscillospiraceae bacterium
GCCTTGATAACTTGCAGGCTGGCGGTTTCGGTTTCATCTGTACCGCTCCACTTAAAGGGAATTTGAGCGTCCAGGGTGGTGTAGCCGGGGTCGGAGATGATATAGGACTGCTCCGATGCGGCGGGGTTGTAAGCCAGGAAAAGGTTATACTGCGCCACGCCGCCCGTGGCCTTGATGGTAAAACTGCCCTCGGTGGGCACATTGTCCACGGGGAGGCAAACCTTGAATGTGCCATAGTATTCCGAGCCGTTAGAGTTGAGATTGGTGTTGCGCTGTCTGCTGGTGTCCACCAGATAGTAGGTGGCCCCGTTCTCCTGCACGGTTTCCAGCGGTGAGTTGTTCTCGGCCACAAAGATGGTGCCCTGGGGGGCGTCGGTGGAGTACACCTTGGTCTTGCGCCCGTCGATCCAGGTGGAGGTGGCGGAAGCCAGATACACAACACGGGTGTAATACTCTTTCCCGTTGATGGTTTCTTTCTTGATGCCGTCCTCTTTGTCCTCGGCAGCGCCCTCCAGACCGTACTCGTTGAGGACTTCTATCCCCCGGATGTCCTTATCTTCCTCGGCCCGAAGGGACAGGCCGGTGTGGAGGCTTTTCGTCCAATGCTGGGACAAACTCAGGATGGCCTTCACGCTGTCGAAAATGCGGATTTTCTGTGCGTCTGCGGTGGGCGCGGCGAGGGTGTCCCGGCCCGCCGTAAAGGAGGTGCCGGGGATGGCGAGTTGGCCGCAGGAGGCCCAGATCGCCAACTGCGTGGCGTACTTGTACTCGTCCTCGGTCAGCGCGTTCACGCCCCGCACATCGTCCTGGTGCAGCTCCTTAAACTGTTCCAGCGTTCGGTTGGGGTAGCCGCTTGCGAACACGCCCATCGTCTGCGGGTTGCGGTTGTAGGGCTGGACGGTCAGGGCCTTGGAGGGGGATACCCCTCGTAACCCGTGGTTGACGCAGTAGGCGGTGCCGGTCAGCCCGTCGTTGCTGGTGTACTTCCAATAGCCGCCGCCGATGGAGCTGCCCTTGGTGGTGCCCAGGTACTTGCCATACCCGGCCTGCTGAATGGTGACGGTGCCGCTGCTTTCCAGGGACGCGGCGCTGGCGGGGACGGCGAGGATGCCGAACAGCGTAGCTACCACCAGCAGCATGGACAGCAGGCGGTTGAAATGCTTGTGTTTCATGGGTTCTCCTTTCTTTCCGGGCATAAGAAAAGGCAGGCTGCTTTCACAGTCTGCCTATCCGATGCGCTTGTTCAGTTGGCTTACTTTGTACTGCCGGGAACGAACAGCTCTTGCAGGAAAGCCGTCTGCTCCGGCGCTCGGTCTGGATGGTTGGGGTAGGTTTCCCGAAGCAGCATGGAATGGCTGCTCGTCAGGTCGTTCAGGGACACGTCCACATGGAGCCACTGGCCGTCCACATAGACCATGTTCCAGGTGTGGTTGTCGGTGCTGACGGTAAAACAGGGGATGTCAGCCGCCCCGCACAGGAACTTGAACGCTCTGGCATAGGAGCCGCAGGCCGCTTGAAGCTCCCCGCTGTGCTGGGCAAAGGTGCGGGTCACGCCCGCCGTCTTGCCCTTCTTGTAGGCCAGCAGGGTACACAGGTAGTCGTTCAGGTACTCCACCTTTTCGCTGTCCGTGTCCATCTGCTCAACCTCCGCGATGACGGGCTGGATGAAGTCAAAGGGTGCTTGGTAGTTCTCCGGCATGGCGGCGGACACGGCGAAGTAGTCCAGGTATTGCCAGTAGTTGGTGAAGTTCTCCGGGACATGATGCTCATACCGCACAACGCCCTCCATCCGCCCCAGCAGGTTCTTCACGGCGCTGTATTCGCTGTCGCCCACCATCGTGTAAGCGGGGGCGGTATCGCTGGTGCCGTCCACCAGCGTCTGCCGGATGGCGTTGTAGAGCGCCCGGTCATAGGTGGCGGTGAACACGTCCGGGTTGGCCTCCTGGGAGAAGTCCTCCCGGCTCCATTGGGCGGCGCTGATGGTGTAGGGTTCCGGCTGGGCTTCTGCGGCGTGGGCCGGAACGCTCAAACCGGCGATAAGGGCGGTGCAGGCGATCCCGGCAAGCAAGCGGTTCAGACTGTTTTTCATTATGAATGACCTCCTATGTGATATGTTGGGGGGCTTTGCTGTCCCAACAGTACCACAAAGGGGGGGAACAGTCTAAGGTGCGAATTTCTTTTCAGCGGGTGTCTGTCAGACCTCCACGGCCCGGACAGCCCAGCGGTAGGCCCGCTGGTTGCGGACACAGGTAAACAGGGTCACGCAGTTTTCAGCGGTGGGGGCCAGCAGGGAGTTGTCCGTGTCGCTGATCTTGTTCACGCTGGTAACGGCGTAGGTGCGGGTGCCCAGGGCGGTGGTCAGGGTGATGGTGTCGCCCACGTTCAGGGTGTGAATGTTGCCAAAATAGCAGTTGGCCCCACGGTTGTGACCGGCGATGGCGCAGTTGCCGTCCCAAATGCTGGTGTCCTCGAAGTGGCCCGCGCCTTTTGCGAGGGTCTTATCATCGGTGCCCTGGTAGACCTTCACGCTCACTTTCAGGCTGGGGATTTTCAGGGTAGCCAGATAGCCGCCGCTGTAATAGAGGTCGGAAGTGACCTCCGTATAGCCGGTGGAGGGGGTGGGGGTGGCTGTGCCCCCGGTGTTGGTGTCGCTGCCGGACACGATGCCGCTGGGGATGGTGTTGAAGTCGGGCGGGGCGACGATGATCCCGGCGCTGCCGTTGATGATGGCTCCCTCGCCCAGCATATAGCCAGGGGCCAGATTGGGGGTCAGGGGGGTGCCGGTGTTCAGGGTGTAGGCGCTGGGAGAGCCAAAACCGGGCGGGATCAGGGCCGCGTTTTTGCTCACGTCCACGTTGGGCTGCTCGCCCCGGTCAGCCGTGACAACCGGCTCGATGGAGGTGGACTTGCCATACTCCGGGTCGCCGGGGCCGTCGATATTGTAGTCCAGGGCGCTGGCGGGGACGGTCAGGGCCAGGGTCAGGCACAGAACGGAAAAAAGCGTGGTCAGTTTCTTCATGGTGCATTACCTCCTGCGTTTGATGAAGTAGAACACACCGCCGCCCAGCAGCACCACCACGACAACGGCCACCACGGGCAGGACGCTGTTCTTCTCGCCGGTGGGGGCGTCAGTGGGGTCGGCGGGGTCAACGGGAGCGGTGGGATCGGTGGGGTCGGCCAGGTCAGGGTTGGGGGTGTCGCCGGGTTCCTCCGTGGGGGCGGGTTCCAGGGCGGTGCCCTCGAAAATCGCCACATAGCGGATTTTGTTCAGGTTGATACGGCTGACGGTGCCCGCGTAGTCGGCGGTGACGGTGTAGCCCTTCACATAGGAGCTGGTGGCGGAGCCGGAGTAGGAAGCTACGGCGGTAAAATGGCCGTCGCCCTCGGTCTGCCAGCTGACGGTCTGGAGAGTCAGGGCATGGCCGTTGTCGCTGATGGACTTGGGGATATACTGCGTGTCCTGGTCGGCAAGGCCGGGGTAGGTGCGGGTGGCGGTGACGCTCTTGGTGGAGCTGCCGTACCCGGCCACCTCCACCTTCACCGTGTCCAGCTTCAGGGCCAGCGTCCCGGCAAGACCGTCCTCGGTGATGAACTCCTTTGTCTGCGGCAGGAGGGCCAGCACAGCGCCCATGTCCTTGCTCTGGCTGGGCACGGACACGGTTTCGGTGTGCTGACGGCTCTCGTTGGCGGGAAGCTCCTGTTTCAGCAGGTCGGTGAGGGTGTAGTGGTAGCCCTCCTGTTCAAAGTCGGAACGGGGGATGCCAGCGGGGTCGTCCTCCGGCCCCAGGTCGTACATCTTTCTGATCTCGCCGCCGTCCTCGCTCCGGGTGACGGCGGTAGGGTAGCAGGGGGACGGCTGGGCGGGTTCAGGCGGGTCGGCGGCAAAGGCGGCGGTGGTCAGGCTCATGGCGAGGGCCAGGACACACAGCAGCCGAGCCGCATGGGTGATGGTTTTCCGCTTCATAGAAAAAATACCTCCATTTTGTTGATTTTGGGCGTAAAAAAAGCCCGTGGCGCTCCACGGGGTCAAACGCTGCCCGGTGTTTGATGGTTCGTGCGCTGGTGCGCTTTTCGCCAAAGGGTTTTACCGGCTGAAAAAGGATGGGCAGGGTCTTTCTTTTCAGCAGGTACAGCAGGTTTGGAGGGGGAGAGTGTGAGAGGGGGAGGGCGTGGAAAGTGCCAGGGCCGCAAAAGGGCAGAATATCCCCCAGGCGTGATGTTCATCGCTCCCTCGCCCTTTCCCGCCTGCGGTACATCTCCAAAGCCTTCACAATGGTGTCCTCGATCTTCTGTGCGGGCGTCCCCGCAGGGAAAAACTTGTCGATGCGGTTCCGGGGTATCTTGAATTGCTCCACCTGATTGGGCTTTTCCTCCTGCATGATGGACAGGATCACGTCGGGGTTCAGCTTACCTTTCTCGGAAAACTCCCGCATTTTGATGGCCTGGGCGTGGGAGGGGGTGCAGTCCTCGCCCTCCATGACCTCCAACAAGGCGTTCTGCTCATTCTCCGGCAGATAGGACAGCTCCACGGCGGGACGCAGGGCCATTTGTAACGTGCCCTTTTCTTTCAGCACAGTATTGTCCACCATGTCCAGCAGTTCAGGCACAAGGTTCGTCAGGCGGATATAGCGGCGAATTTGGTCTTTGCTTTCACCTGCTTGTTCAGCCACAATATCCCGTGATTTTACCCCTTTTAACTTGTGCGCCATTGGCGCACAAGTTAAGTCTGTACGCTCTCCCTGCCGTTTCATGGCATCCAGCTTCATTTTATAGGCAAACGCCTTTTCCGAGGGCAAGACACGCTCACGCTGGAGATTGCTGTCCACCATGATAATGATGGCTTCATCATCGGTCAGTTCCCGGACGATGCAGGGCACCGTGGGCAGTTCCGCCAGCTCTGACGCCAGTTTGCGCCGGTGGCCCGACACCATCTGATAGCCGCCGTCCGGCATGGGACGCACCAGCACGGGGGAAAGAACGCCGCGTTCTTTGACGCTCTCCACCATCTGCTCCATTTCCTCGTCCATCCGTACCTTAAACGGGTGGTCGGGAAAGTCGCTGATCTCGGCGGTAGGCAGGTCGATCACATAGCTGCGCTGGGCGTTGTCCCGTTCCTCCTGGGTGGTGAACATACTATCTACTGAGGTCAGAAGTCCGGCTGCGCTCTTTGCTGCCAATGTCCAGCACCT
>JAETOQ010000109.1 GCA_021771635.1 Oscillospiraceae bacterium
GGGCAACAAAAAGTACATGAACATGAAGCGCTTAGAGGCGGCTCTGGAAGACGTCTCTATTGCTGGCTGACTTCATTCAGCCGGAGTCTGCAAACTATTTTGCGCATAACTCTTGAGGCACCTCTACGCCTGGTTTGGCGGAAACGGTCCTTTGACCAATACGCTGACCAATATCAGGAAATCAGCGGGTGGACACAGTGGGCAAGACAGTTATTTGTACCCACAGAAAGCGGGGCCAAAAGTGCTGGAAAGCACCCAATAGCAGGGCTTTGACGTCCCGACGTATCTTCACACACAGGAGGTCACTGGTTCGAGTCCAGTAGTCTCCACCAGAATTGGGCAAAAAATTCGGCTTCAAACGGTGTGTGATTGGACCCAGAGAATGGAAAGAAGTACTTCCCTCAGCCCTTCGATACTTGCAGTCAGCGAATTTTTGTGATATATATGACTGGGAGTAACATATGTAACAAGGGTAAAGGGGCATGCCTGTGGAGATCAATTTAGAAAAACAAAAACGGCTGGCCTATGTGGGCCGGCGCTATTACCTGGAGGATCAGAAGCAGAGTGACATCGCCCGGGAGCTGGGGGTATCCCGCCCCCTGGTCAGCCGGATGCTGTCCGAGGCCCGGGATCTTGGAATCGTGGAGATCACCGTCCACGAGCCGGGGGGCCGGGCGGCGAAGCTGCTGGAGCGCCTGTCTGGCTCGGTCCGGGGTGGTGTCCTGGTGGAGGAGGGGGCGGATAACGACGAGACAAACCGTTTCCTCTCCCAGGGGGCCGTGGAGCTGCTGGGACAGCTGGGGACCCGCCGCCTGGGGGTGGGCTGGGGCTATCTCATCGGCCAGCTGGTGACGTGGCTGGAAAGCCACCCCCAGCCAAACAGCGCCGTCACCGACATCTGCCCCCTGGTGGGCAACGCCAGCATCCCCGCGCGGAATTACCAGTCCAACGAGAACGTCCGGCTGATAGCCCAGCAGCTGGGCGCCATCCCCCACTTCCTCTACCTCCCCGCCCTGCCGGAGAGTTTGGAGGAAAAGCAGCTCCTGTGCTCCACCGAGGTCTACCGGCAGATCGAGCAGCAGTGGACCCAGCTGGACACCGCCCTAGTGAACATCGGCGACTACCCCTCCAGTCCCGACTTTGCCTCCCTGGTGCGGTACGGCAGCCTGCTCCAGCGCCACCGCGCCTGCGGCCGGATGCTGATCTACTATTTCAACGAGGCGGGCACCGTCATCCAGTCCGACCAGGACTTTGCCGTCCAGATCCCCCTAGACACCCTAGGGCGCTGCCCCAACATCATCGGCGTCTGCTCCGCCAACACCAGCGCCAAAGCCCTGGGCGGCGCTCTGAAAACCGGCATGTTCACCCACCTCGTAGCCCGTCAGGAGCTGGTGCGGGAATGGCTGGACCAATAGTGCCCTGGAATACGGCTTCTCAGGTATCTCCAGTACCTGAGAAGCTTTTTTGTACATGATTCATAAATTTCCTCCCTCCCTTTTACGGAATGCGAGAATCTTGTTTGTGCGTTGACTTATGTGACACGTTGTGCTATCATGGTTAACATACGTAACAAGTTGATTAGGAGGCGGATACGTATGACAAAGGAGGAGCTTGCCGCGCGGCTGAAGAGCGCCTGCGCGGCGGTGGCGGACGCGGAGGCGGAGCTGACGGAGATTGACTCCCGCTTCGGCGACGCGGACCACGGGCTCACCATGGCCAAGATCGCCGGGGCCATCGCCGGGGCCGCGGACCGGGCGGAGGGGGGCGTGCAGGCCATGCTGGACGACGCGGCCTGCGCCGTCATGACTCTCAACGGCGGCAGCGCCGTGCCCCTGTGGAACACCTGGCTGGACGGCATGCAAGAGGCGGCTCCGGAGGACGGGGAGATCGACGTCCCGGGGCTCCAAGCCGTCTTTGCCAAGGGGCTGGAGGAGCTTGGTGACATGTCCGGCGCCCAGGTGGGAGACAAGACCATGATGGATGCCCTGATCCCCGCCAGCGAGGCCATCGCCGCCTACGAGGGTGCGGACGAGGGCGGCCTCTTCGCCGCCGCCGCCCAGGCCGCCATGGAGGGGGCCGAGGCCACCCGTCAGTTTGTGTCCAAATTCGGCCGGGCCAAGAGCTACGGCGAGAAAACCATTGGGACCCCGGATGCCGGGGCCATGTCCATGGCCTATTTCTTCCAGGGCCTGGCACGGCCCTGAACCCACGATCGACAACTTTGAGGAGGTACCCGTATGAAAATGAAGAAGTTTATCAACGCACCGGAAACCATCACCGATGAGGAGCTGGAGGGCCTGGGCCTGGCCTATCCCGACATCCTGGACGTGGACGGCCACCTGGTCGTCAGCAAGGACTTGGCCGGCGCCGACCGGGTGACCATCGTCACCTACGGCGGCTCCGGTCACGAGCCCGCCCAGGCCGGCTTCGTGGGCAAAGGGATGCTGGACGTCCAGGCTGTGGGCGACATCTTCGCTGCCCCCAACGGACAGCTGGTCTTCGACGCCATGAAGCTGGCGGACAAAGGCCACGGTGTGTTGCTGCTGACTCTGAACTACGCCGGCGACCAGCTGGCGGGCAAACAGGCCATGAAGCTGGCGAAGAAGGCGGGGCTGAACGTCCGCCAGGTGGTCACCGGGGAGGAGATCCAGTACGACCCCAACGGCGAGGACAACAAGCGCGGCCTGGCGGGAGCCGTGGCCCTGTACCACATCGCTGCCGCCGCGGCCCGGGAGGGCAAGAGTCTGGACGAGGTGGCGGACATCGCCCAGCGCTACGCGGACAGCATGGCCTCTGTCACCGTAAAGTCCACTGACGCCACCCACCCCCAGAACGGCATGTCCTTCGGCGACCTGGGGGAGACGGACCTAATGGAGATCGGCGCGGGCCAGCACGGCGAGGGCGGCGGCGTCCGGGTGCCCATGATGAGTGCCAAGGACACAGTCGCCACCGTGGCCCAGGCCCTTTGCAAGAACCTGGAATTGAAAGCCGGTGACCGGGCCTTTGTCATGATCAACGGCTGCGGAGCCACCACCACGATGGAGCTGCTGGTGCTGTTCAAGGACACTGTGGAGTTCCTGAAGGATCTGGACGTGGAGGTCGTGGCCAGCATGGTGGGCGAGATCCTCACCGTCCAGGAGGCCGCGGGCTTCCAGATGAACATCGCCAAGTGGGACGACGAGTTTATCCGGCTCTGGAACACCCCCTGCCACACGCCCGCATACAGCAAGGAGTGAGCCATGGCGGACAACATTGGCAACAAGGCTGCCCACGACTACCATCTGGATGTTCCCGCCGCCCAGGAGGGCTTCTACGTCAAGGGCGCGGCCCACTGCGGCTGGGGCATGAAGGCCCGGCTGGCCCGGATGTTCGATCCCAAGTCCGGGAACACCGTCATGCTGGCCTTTGACCACGGCTACATCATGGGCCCCACCGCCGGGCTGGAGCGGATCGATCTGGTCATCCCGCCCCTGATCCCTTATGTGAACGTGCTGATGGGCACCCGGGGCGTCTTTCAGTCCTGCATCTCCCCCGCCGCCCAGGTGGGGCGGTGCCTCCGGGTGACCTATGACTCCACGGTGCTCTACGATGACATGTCCAACGGCGGCGGCTTCGCCAGCGACATGGAGAACGCCCTGCGGATGAATGCCGACTGTGTGGCGGTGCAGACCTTCATCGGCTCCCCCGGCGAGAGCCGGTCCCTGGAGCTCCTCTGCCGCACCGCCGACGCCGGGGCCCGGTACGGCGTGCCCACCCTAGGCGTGGTGGCCGTGGGCAAGGAGATGGAGCGGACGGAGAAGTTCTTCCTCCTGGCCACGCGGGTGTTGGCGGAGAACGGGGCCAACATCGTCAAGAGCTACTATTGCGAGGGGTTTGAGCGGGTGGCCGCCGCCTGCCCTGTCCCCATCGTCATCGCCGGGGGGAAGAAGCTGCCGGAGCCGGAGGCTCTGGAGATGGCGTACAAGGCCATTGGCGATGGCGCACACGGCGTGGACATGGGCCGCAACATCTTCCAGTCCGACTGCCCCGCCGGTATGGCCCAGGCCATCGGCAAGGTGGTCCACGAGGGCTATACACCGCAGCAGGCCTATGAGGTCTATCAAGAGGTCAAACATCAACGATAGGAGGAGTTGTTATGTCCGCTGAGTATATGCACATCGGAATCCCTGTCACCAACCGAAAGCCCAACATGACCTATAACGAGGGAGCCAAGTTCTGGGTCAGCAACGTGGACGACTACGACTACAAGATCGAGTATCTGAAATTCGAGGAAGGCACCCCCTTCCCAGAGGAGATCCACCGCCATCCCCATGTTGCCTACAAGGTGGACGACCTGGAGAAATACGTGGCCGACGCCGACAGCGTGATTTGCGGCCCCATGGCCGCCAACGACAAGGGGGACCGACTGGCCTTCGTCTGGAAGGACGGGGCAATATTGGAACTCTATCAGGAGGCGTAGCGTTGAATTGGCGGAGGTATTTTGGACTGTTTTTTCTGGACGATCCAAAATGCCTTCGCTATTCCCGTGCGCCGCGAAATTTTCGAAAGCCGTTGTGGCGCAGCGACTGCGAGTCTGCATCTTTTTCGTCAAGAGTCAAAACCTCCGGCTAAGCCGGAGGCTTGAGTAAGCCCTATAAGGGCTTTATACGGACAATGCCCCTTAAGGGGCCCGAAAATATTTGCCGACCGCATTGTTTTCTCGGGCTACCCCTTAAGGGGTTTTTGTTATGCCTTGATATTCTTGCTACCCGTAAACGGGTCTACGAATTCCTTGATGCTTATCTGGTCGGCTATTTGATCCTCTTGCAGCTGGTTTTGGATGTAAGCTTTAATTGCTTTTTTCTTCCGCTAGATACCCCATGATCTGCGATACGCTATATTTTGGAGGAATACTGATCAGCATATGGATATGCTCCGGACACGCATTTGCTTCTATGATCTCTACACCTTTTTGTTAGCATAATTTTCGTAAGATCACACCGATGTCCACTCGAATTTCTCGATAGATTTCCATTCTTCGATACTTAGAACCTGCATTCACAACCATTGAACGCCGTCTGAGCGGTCTTTTTCCCGCCGTACTGCGTCGTTTTTCCTTGCCATACGTCAGTATGGCTGCGGAAAATCTCCTTGTCTGACAAGAAAAATCCTCGTCCATCCGG
>JAETOQ010000110.1 GCA_021771635.1 Oscillospiraceae bacterium
TCCAAATGGGACACACCATGTGAGGAGGATGATGGAATGGAAAATAACGAGATCAAGCTGTCCTTCAACAGCGAGAAGATGGAGGCGCTGGTGTTCTATCTGAAAAAGGAGAACACCACAGTACAGAAAAAGATGGACGAGGCGCTGCGGCTGCTCTACGAGCAGACGGTACCGGAGCCTCTGCGGGAGTACCTGGACGCCAAGTCCGCTCCCGCTCGCCCCAGGCGCCCGCCCCGTCCCAGCCAGCCCAAGCCGGCCGCACCCAGGCAGACGCCCGCCCCCGCAGATCAGGGAAAGGAGGATGCCGTATGAGCGGCGATGTACAACTGGAGCTTTGGCTCAGTGAATATAAAATGGACGCCCTCTCCTCTGTGCTGGAGGAGCAGGGCACCACTGTGGAGAAGCGAATGCAGGAGATGCTGATCGACCTGTATGCGGAGTTGGTGCCTTATGAGGTACAGCAGGAGATCCGCACCCGTATAGATGCGGAGTATGCCGCGGCACAGGCGGAGGCGGAGGCAGCCCGGAAGTACACCGCATTCTGTGTGCGGGAGAATGGGACACAGTCGTTTTTCCAGCTGGACAGGTCGGAAAGTATTCTGGAGGTCGCCAAGTTCCTGCGCAGGTATCTGCGTGAGAATCAGGGCCAGGGTACCGCCGCGCTCCGGACAAGCGCCTTCGCCAGAATGGAGCCGGTCACCGCCGAGCGGTATGACCAGCTGCTGGCACTGCGGATGGAGTCTCCCGGCAAAGTCACCGGCATGTTCGATCTGGACTTCGACAGGCGGGAGGTCTCCACCGTGGATGCCGGCGATGGGTGGAAGACGTGGTCCATGCAGGACGTCTCCACCGCCGTCTTCCAGGCGTACCGGAAAAGCCGTCTCAGGCCGGAGCAGTATATGTCCCGGTTCCTGGAGAAGCTGGAGGGCAAGGAGCTCACCTCGCCGGGCCACCTCTCCGCGCGGGATATCTCCTTCGCGGAGGAGATCACCGAGATCGACAGCCTGCTGGATTTTTACATGGATACCAGCTTCGACGTAGACGCAGTGTTCGGCACACACGTCTGCACCGGCGAGAACGACGACACCCTGAACGTGTATGCCAACTACGACATGGCAGCCGGACAGGTCTGCGATGAGCTGGAGGTGGACCTGCACCGGGCAGATGGACGTGAGGAGTCGGTGGAGTACCGGCTCAACGCTGTGGAGAAGGCAACTCTGCTGCGCAAGATGGATGCCTACTGCCAGGAGCAGACCGGACAGACGCTGGCGGACTACAGCGCCCAGCTGATGGCAGAGGACATGACGCCGCAAGCGCCGCAGATGTAGGAGGGAATATGGATAAGCGAAATTTTGAACAGCAGATCAGCGCATTGGTACCTCAGCCTGACCCGGAGATTACTGCCGCCCTGTTTTCGTTCGGGCAGGAATTGGGTCAGGAAGATAACTATGACGGAGTGCGGGGCCTGCTCAACAGCCTGAGTTTTGTCTCCCGGCACTTCTCCGCTGCGACGGCGCAGGGCGTCTACGAGATCATCCAACACGGCTCCGCGGCTCTGCCCGATGAGATGGTGGCGGCGGCTGTGTATCTGGAGAACGGCAGCACACCCCAGGCCGTCGCAGAGATGGCGGATGCAGGATCGCTCATGTGCTTCCACTGGCCGCAGGGTGTGGAGGAACTCAGTCCGCTGGCGCTCTGCGTGGTGACAGAGTGTGGACAGAGCCGCTCCTTCTATACCCTGCACTTCGGTGCGTTCGATCCTGACACCGCTCTGCGGCTGGCACAGCAGTACGCTCACGACTGGCAGCTCTCCGTAACGGACGCTCTGCTCTCGCTCACCACAGACATGGCGCTGAACTCCAACGGCGGCGCCAGGAATATCCTGGTAAGCAACGATCCTGCTATGACCCAGGCGCTGTCCGCTGTCTTCCTCCGCTGCCCAGCGGTGGCCGCGCGCCTCACCTTTGATGCCGGCCGCAGTCAGACGATGGTGGAGTACAACCCGCTGTGGCTGGAACTGCATCAGCAGCAGAAACCCGGACAGGGTGAGATGCAGCTGACGGTGTAGCGGAGTACGTCAAGGGTCGTTCCCAATGCGGAGCGGCCCTCGCTTTTATTCCCCCACTGTGCGCCACAGAAACGCCCCGTGTGCCGCTCAGCCCGACAGAGCGGCTCCCTGCCCCACCCAACTGACGCGCCCGCCCTGTGCAGACGTGTGGCGACGGTGGGCAATTCGGCCTCTCCCAAATGTGCAGGTGAACCGGGGGGTCGAAAAAAGTGCAGGATAAAAGCGGGTGGTCGCTTTCGCGCCCACCCGCCGTTCACCCCGCCCCGCAACGCGGGTCGGGGACAGGGACGAGGTGGTTGGTTTGGCCCCCTGTTGGCTGTGGTGGGTGGTCGGAAATGAAAATAACAGAGGAAAAACCGCCCGGTTTCAGCCTTTCACAAGGTGGCTGTGCAGGGTGGTTTTTACGAAAAATGGAGGAATTCGATTATGAGAAGAAAACAGGCAGTTTCAGTGGGGCCGGGCGGCCCCGCTGAGGTCAAAACGCGCATCCCCGTCTGGCTGTACCCCTCCACGCTGGAGGTGATGGATCGGGCGGCGGAGACTGCCGGGTGCAAGAGTCGCAGTGAGTATCTGGAGAAGGCCGCGCTGTTCTACGCCGGGTACGTCTCCGGTCAGGATGCCACCGCCTATCTGCCGCCCGCCTTGGCCTCCGTCCTGCGCGGCACTGTGCAAGATACGGAGAACCGGATCTGCCGTCTGCTCTTCAAGCTGGCGGTGGAGCTGGACATGGTGATGAACGTGCTGGCGGCGGGGATGGAGATCAGCGATGACGCGCTCCACAGTCTCCGGGGCCGGTGCGTTCAGAACGTGAAGAAGACCAGCGGCAGCGTCACACTGGACAAGGCGGTGGAGTATCAGAGGGGCGGCGTGTGATATGGCATGGAGCACCGCCCATGAGAAACTACTCAAGAAAGTAAACCAGGAGATGGATGAGTACGCCCGCAGTATGTGGGATCTCCCTGGTTACACTGTCTTCGGCAAAGCGGATGAGATCGCTTCTATGGGCTTCTGCTACAACCAGCTGGTAGGACACCTCCACGACTACCCGACTACGGGTGTGGAGTGGCTCCTGCAATATGAGAAACCGCTGGAGGCAGTGCGCAGCCACTGGATGGTGGAACAGGACATGGATCTCGAAGCCGAATTCGACCGTGTATTTCATGAGTGGCAGTATGAGGAACCGGAGTCCGGTATGGACGCGCCTGGTATGTCCTGATATGGCGGAGAGGCGGTGACGCTCCATGCCACGGATCATATTCAAGTGTCCCTACATCAAGCCGGGGACAGCGAAAGCCGCCGCGCACCTGAACAACTATGTCCGCTATGTCGCCACCCGTGATGGCGTGGAAAAGCTTACGCCGGACAAGGCTGCTCTGCCTGCTACGAAAAAGCAGCGGGCTATGGTGGAGCGGCTCCTCCGGGACTTCCCTATGTGCCGCGGGATGTTTGAGTACGAAGACTACCAGTCCTCCCCCACCCGCGCCGCCGCTTCTGAGTTTATCACCAGAGCCATCGAGGACAACTACGATCAGATTGCCAAGCGGGAGAACTACGTCAGCTACATCGCCCAGCGCCCTCGTGCGGAGCGGCTCGGCGCGCATGGCCTGTTCAACGGTACCAACGACGCGCTGGAGCTGTCCAAAATCGCGGAGGAGGTGGCAAACCATCCCGGCAACGTGTGGCTGCCCATCATCTCCCTGCGCCGGGAGGACGCCACCCGCCTTGGCTACGACAACGCCAGGCAGTGGCAGGCCCTCCTCTCTACCTGCGCCCCGCAGATCGCGGACGCCATGAAGATCCCGTGGGAGCAGTTCCGCTGGTACGCCTCCTACCATGACGAGGGGACACATCCCCACGTCCACATGGTCTGCTACAGCGCCGATGGACGCTCCGGCTTTTTGGATAAGGACGGCATCGCCAAAATCAAATCCGGGCTGGCAAAGGATATTTTCCGCCAGGAGCTGATGGAGGTCTACCGACAGCAGACCCAGCACAGGGATGAGCTGGTACAGCAGTCCGGCGAGGTGCTGAAGGAGCTGATCCGTCAGATGCTCTCCGGTACATTGGAGAACCCGCGCATTGAACAGCTCGTGGGTGAGCTGGCCCAGCGGCTGAAAAGTACCTCCGGCAGAAAGCAGTATGGCTATCTCAAAGCGCCGCTGAAAGCGGTAGTGGATGAGATCGTGGACGAGCTGGCAAAGGACTCCCGTGTGGCCTCCGCCTATGACCTGTGGTATCAGCTGAGGGATGAAGTGCTGCGGACATACCGGGATGACCTGCCAGAGCGACTCCCCCTCTCCCGGCAGACGGAGTTCAGACGGATCAAGAATCTGGTAGTGGAGGAAGCAGTGCGGCTGGGTGAGCACACCGAGGTGTTCACGCCGGCGGATACTCAAGAATTGTCTCAGGCCGGAGAGAATGCTGACCCCGAGCCGGAGGCAGAACCAGTGGATACACTGGAGGTATTTGGTGAAGCGCCGCCCGCTGTGGTGTGGAGTGCGAGATACAAGCAAGCCCGGACGTTTCTGTATGGTGATGACGATACACCCCAGGATCACAAAGCCGCTTACAAGCTCTTCATGGAGGAGGCAGTAAGCGGCAACGCCCTCGCCATGCACGACCTGGGCAGGATGTTCATGGACGGCATCGGCGTAGACGCTGACGCAGACCAGGCTCAGATATGGTACGCCAAGGCTCTCTCCGCCTTCCAGACTGTGGAGCGGCAGCGCCCCAACCGCTATGTGGAGTACCGCATCGGCAAAATGTACGCTGGCGGTCTTGGGACAGAGCAGAATGACGCTGCTGCGGCGAAGTGGTTCTCCCAGGCGGCAGAGCAAGGTTACCAGTACGCCCAGTACTCCCTCGCCGGACTCTACAGCCGGGGCAAGGGTGTGCCGCAGGATGATGCGAAGGCGCTGGAGCTGTACACCCTTGCCGCGGCGCAGGGCTTTCCCTATGCCGCATGGGAACTGGGCAAGCGATATCG
>JAETOQ010000111.1 GCA_021771635.1 Oscillospiraceae bacterium
ACGGCAAGGTGGAGCGCAGCCACAGAGAAGACCAGAAACGCTTCTACTCTTGCCATACCTTCTTCTCTTTGCAGGATTTTGAAAAGCAGCTTGCCCTTCACAACCGCCGCTCCAACAACTTCCCCATGAGGCCCCTCAACTGGTTATCTCCCATAGAGCTTGCTGTCCAATATGTTTGACAATCCTACATATTTCCAACTTTTTTAAAAGCGGAGGGCATTTGCCCTCCGCTCCGCGCGTCAGCGCATTTCAGAAACGATGTTGTCCACGGCATGGTCCACGGCGACACCCAGCTTGTGGATACTTTTGCCCACCTGCGTTTTCATGGGATCTCTGCCGCAGGGCACCATCATTCCCATTGCCGCGCCGGCCATCAATCCGGCGCCCATACCGACCCAAAATCCGGTACACATCTTCATTTCAGTCACTCCTTTTCGGCCTGGGGATAGTATGGCCGAAAAACGGCGAAAAAACCCTTAGAGAGCGATTTGCCAAAATGTTCTGAATGCGATATACTATCTATAAAAATCCAAAACAAAATTTTGGGAGGCACTATGACCAGCATCTATTTGATCCGCCACGCGGAGGCGGAGGGGAATTTGTATCGGATCGCCCAGGGCCAGTATGACAGCATCCTCACCGACCGGGGATGGCGGCAGGTCCGGGCCTTGGAGCGGCGCTTCGCGGATATCCATATCGACGCGGTGTATTCCAGCGACCTTTACCGCACCTGCGCCACCGCCACCGCCATTTACAAGCCAAAGAACCTGCCCCTCCACAGGGTGCGGGAGCTTCGGGAAATCTGCGTGGGCGACTGGGAGCAGCGGACCTGGGGCGACATCTACCGTCAGGCCCCGGAGCAGATGGAGAATTTCAACCTCCACCCCGAACGCTGGCAGGTGAACGGCGCGGAGACGCCCCGTCAGGTGCTGGACCGGGCAATGGCGGCTATCCGGGAGATCGCCGGCGCCAACGATGGAAAGACCGTGGCGGTATTCTCCCACGGCTACGCCATCCGGCTGGTCCTGGCCGCTTTGCAGGGGTACTCTGTGGAACAGCTGGCCCAGACGCCGGTGGGGGACAACACCGCCGTCTCCCTGCTGGAGACGAAGGGAGAGAAGCTGCGGGTGGTGTTCCGGGACGATAACAGCCATTTGCAGACGCCGGAGTTCCTGGCGGGCGAGACCGTCAAGAAGCGGGCCAACGGCCTGGAACCGGGCCTGTATTTCCTGCCCCTGCGGCTGCCGGAGCAGGCGGAGAAGATGGTGGAGCTGGTCTCCGCCTCCTGGGAGGACACCCGGCCCTTTGACCGGGACCGCCTGCTGGCGGACGCCGCCCTGCGGCCCACGCTGATGGGGTATCTGGACGGAGAGCCGGTGGGCCTGGTGCAGTTCGGGCCGGAGAGCGGCTGCATCTCCCTGGCCTGCATCCGCCCGGACTGCCGGAGGCGGGGCTTTGGCGTGCAGCTGATCGGCCAGGCGGTGCAGCACACCCGGCCCCGGGGCGGGCGGATACTGCGGATCACGCTGGCCGCGGAGGCCAAAGCACAGAAATTTTTCCGGGAGAACGGCTTTGCGCCAATGGGAACAACGGCGGACGGCCGGGAGATCCTGGAGAAAAATGTGGGATACGATCCGGAGATCCTGGGAAAGTGAGCCGCTGCAAAAAATGCACCTGTCAGCCGGCAAAAGCAGACAAAATTACTGTTGACAAACTGGACAGGATTTCCATATAATGTCCTTACTGTTCAAGGCGCTTAAAAGGGAGTAGCTTACGGATACAAACGTGATGTGGCCCGTCATCCCGGCAGTCTTTGGGACTGCCCGGGCACATCGAAAAAGCGAGACTTTTATTGCGCACGGACCGCCGGGAGGACCGGCCTGTTTCCGTGCGGGGTAAAAGTCTCGTTGATTTTTGAAAAGGGCGGTTGTGTTATGAGTATTTGGGTAACGGTATTGCTGTTTCTGCTGGGACTGCTGCTGATCGTCAAGGGCGGCGACTGGTTTTTGGATGGCGCCGTCTGGATCGCGGAGGCCACCGGCGTACCGAGGTTCATCATCGGCGCTACCATTGTGTCCCTGGCCACCACGCTGCCGGAACTGACCGTGTCCGTCACCGGCGTGCTGCAAAAGCAGGTGGACCTGGCGGTGGGCAACGCGGTGGGCTCTGTCACCGCCAACATCGGTCTGATCCTGGGCATCTCCGTGCTGTGCATCCCCTCGGTGGTCAGCCGGAAGCAGTTCAATTTGAAGGCTGTTTTGATGGTGACCGGCGCCGCGCTGCTGACAGTGCTGTGCCGAGGCGGCGTGCTGCCGTTTCTGCCCAGTCTTCTGCTGTTCGCGGTATTCGCCGTCTATCTGGGCAGCAACATCGTGGACGCCAGAGCTGGTATGCAGGAGAGCCGGAGCGACCGCCCGGCCCGGCGCACCACCTCTTACCGCCAGATGGTCATGAAGCTGGGGATGTTCGTCATCGGCATCGCCGCCATCGTCATCGGCTCCCGCCTGCTGATCGACTACGGCAGCGAGCTGGCGATGCTGCTGGGCGTGCCCTCCAGTATCATCGGCGTCACCATGGTGGCCATCGGCACGTCCCTGCCGGAGCTGGTGACGACACTGACCGCCATCGCGAAAAAGGAGGCGTCCATGTCCGTGGGCAACATCATCGGCGCCAACGTCATCGACCTGACCATGATCCTGCCCATCTGCTCCGCCGTATCCGACGGACGGCTGACCATCGGCAGTCAGACCACCACGCTGGATCTTCCCATCTGCCTGACACTGTGCTGCATCGCGGTGATCCCGCCCCTGGTGAAGGGGAAGTTCTACCGCTGGCAGGGCGTGGTGATGCTGGGACTGTATGCCGTGTATATCGTGATGCTGGTCCGGTGACCGCAATTCCGGAAGTTCCCCGGGGCCGCAGGCTCCGGGGAGCTTTTTTGAAAAATGAGCGGCCACTATTTTATTTATCTCAGTACTTGACAATACATAGTAGCTGGTATAAGATAGGAGCCAAAGGAGAGATGCTATGAACGCGCAGTTCAAAAAGGGTGTGCTGGAGCTGATCGTTCTGGAGTCCGTGCGGAAGCGGGACATGTACGGCTACGAGCTGGTGGCGGAGGTGTCCAAGGTGGTGGACGTCAACGAGGGGACCATATACCCACTGCTCAAGCGGCTGACCAATGAGCGGTATTTTGAGACATACCTCCGGGAGTCCACCGAGGGACCGCCCCGGAAGTACTACCACCTTACCGCGGCGGGCGTGCTGTACCGGGACCAGCTGGAGGCGGAATGGGACCTGTTCCAGCAGCAGGTGAACCGATTTCTAAAGGAGCAGAGGTCATGAAGAACAAGGAATCGTTTTTGAAGGAGCTGCAAAGCCGCCTCGCCGTGCTGGAGGAGGCGGAACAGCAGGACATCCTGTCGGAATACGCCCAGCACATCGACCTGCGGGTGAGCGGCGGGCTGACGGAGGAAGAGGCCATCCGGGACTTTGGAGACATGGAGCAATTGGTGGCGGAGATTTTGAGTGCCTACCATGTGAAACCCACCTATCAGGCCCCCAAAGAGAAAAGAAAGTTGCCCAGCCCATGGCCCGCCCTGCGCCGGGGCGGGGCCCGGGCGGCGGCCTTTGTCCGGCGGCTGGGCGGGAAGTGCAGCCCCCGGAAGCTGTGGAAGGCTGTGGCGGCCTGGTGGGAGAAAGTCGAAGCGCGGCTTGGGCTGAATAAGGACTTTTTTGAAGAGCCGGAGACGGTGGACGTACTTCCGGCGGCGGAAGAGAACGCGGCGCCTGCGGAACTTGTGGCGGAGGGGCCGCCGTGTTCCGGAGAGATGGACAACAAGGAGGCGGAGGAGCCTGTGAAAGAGAAAAAAGAGACGGCATGGACCGCTGTGGGCGGCTTTTTCCGGCGGATGGGCCACGGCCTTGTACGGCTGGCCCGGGCGGCGGCATGGCTGGCGTGGAATCTTCTGTTGCTGCTGTGCGCCCTGCCCTTTGTGTGTCTGGGACTGACGGCGCTGATCTGCCTGGGACTGCTGGCGGTGCTGCTGGCCCAGGGGTATCCCCTGGCGGGCGTCACCCTGTGCTGCTTGGGCGGCGCGGCCTGCTGTGCGGGCATTCTGGGGCTGGGCAGCGGCCTAATTTGGCACCGGGCCAAGCCCATGGCTCAGACCGCCGGAGCAGAGGAGCCTGTCCTGGCCTGGGAGCCGGCGGAGGATGCGGAGAGAGGAGATGTAACGGAAAATGACGGGGAATAAAAAGCGTTTTCGGCTGACCATGCTGGGACTGCTGTGCGGCGGTTTGCTGCTGGTGGGTATCGGCGCGGGGGTGACGTTTGCGGAGGTCTCCTCGTTTTCCTATGCCGGAGAGAAGCTGCTGGATCAGGTGCAGGCGCAAAGCAAAAGCTTCGAGGTCCCGTTGAAAGAGGGGTGGGAGCGGCTCTATATCTCCAGCTATGGCCTTGAGTTGTCTGAGACGGCGCGGATCGAGATCAGCGAGGATATGGAGCCTGGCTCTGTACGGATCGATCTGGACTATCAGACCGCGGGCCCCCGGGTGTCCTATTCCTGGGAAGAGGGGGACAACGAAGCGTATATGAACCTGTATTGGGCCAACAGAGAAGAACTATCCCTGCTGCTGGCCTGTAAGGATCAGCTCTTGACGGACATTCAGGACCGGAAGATCAGCGATTACATCGCCGTGAAGATGACAGAGGCGGTCATCACCGTCAACCCCGCCGATGCGGAGCGGGTGGTTTTGGAGTGAACGGGGCCGTTTCCCGTCATACACAGATAAAAAGACTTCCACAGGCCGATGTCTGTGGAAGTCTTTTTCATACTGGAACTTGACAGTTTTATGGGAGATCCGTACCATCGATTGACAAGGGGGAATACGGTTTTTCGGGGCTAAAACAAATGCTGGCGGCGTTGCCCTCGTTGCCGGGCGACAGCCCGGCGGCCTCGTCCGCCTTGCCAGCCCCCGTTTTCGCTCCCGAAAAACTCCGAAAGACCTGCCAGCGAGCATAAATAGGGGCTGGCAAGGCCGCA
>JAETOQ010000112.1 GCA_021771635.1 Oscillospiraceae bacterium
GGCAGGTACAGGAACTGCCGGAGGAGCAGCGGGAGGAGGCCGCCGCCCTGGCGGTGGAGCTGGAAAAGGCGAAAAGGGAGATCCGGCAATCAGACGCGGAGGCTGACCGGCGGGGCAAGATCGCCGGCTTGTTCTGCAAAGCTTTTGAAAAGGCCGTGCTGCTGACCCCGACAGAGGAAAACGTGCGTATCTGGACGGAGTGTACCCGCATGACGCGGGAGGAGATCGAGGACAGCGTGAAAGATGCCCGTGAGCTGGCGGAGGTGTTCTCCTCCATCGCCGGCATCCTGGAAACGCTGCTGCCGGGAGGTGACGGCAATGCCGGATGAGCTGTCTGTCCGCCAATGGCAGGAGAAATTCCGAACAGGCGCCTTTAACCTCCAGGACCGATACACCCAATGCGCGGCGGGCTGGTATGACTGGTTCTGCCAGGACCATGCCCTGGCCGGGCGGCTGAAGAAGATCAGCAGGGTGGTCATGGGCATCACCGATCCATTCATCTTGGACAATTACTACGTCTGGTTCAAAAATAACTGTCCTCTGAATGGACCGCTGTATGACGATGTCCGCTTCGAGCCGCTGTCCGGGAATCGGGATGGAAAATATTTTGTGATCTCTCTGGACAGTCCCCATGAGCGCATGAAGTGGGCGCTGGTCACAGAGCGGTACGGCTTTAACGCGCCAGAGTTCGACTGCCGGAATATCCGGGAGATGATCCGGTACGTCAACAGCCTCGGCCCTGAATTACAGCAAGGCATTGTTCCTCCCTTCATCGCGGAGAAAGACGCCGTGACCGCCTATGCCCAGCGGCGCGGAGAGCCAGAGGGCATCCATATCTACCGGGATGGAGACCACTGCTATAGCTACACCTCCCGCCAGGACCGGCGCAAACGGACGGTCCTGGCAGTGACCAGCCTGGAGGACGCCCCGCCCGGTTTTGTTTCGGATCAGGCGTATTCCATCCAGGGGATATATGTCTACTGCCCGGAGGATGCGGGGATACCTCTGCCGGATCTGGCGCCGCAGGATACAGCCAAATCTCAGAAAAGAAAGGAGCCGGAACGATGAGCAAAGAACACGCCCCACGGGCGGCGGGGCCTCCCGGCAGGCCCGCCCTGCCCCCGGAGGCGGAGGGCGAAATCATGGACGTGCTGTCCGCCAATATGCGGATCAGCTCCGGGGAGATCGCCGCTATTTTGAAAAAGCACGGCGTGTCTGGGGACGCGGAAGCCCTCCAAAACAGCTATCGGAAACGTCTGGGCCAGCGGCTGATGGCCAGCATCCGGGATGAGGAGGGCAGACGGGAGGTGCTGGCCCGCGGCAGCGAGTACATTGTGATAGAGTGCTGTGCTGACCGGCAGGATCTCAAAGCCATCCGTTACCGCATTCGAAACCAAATGAAGGGGCTGGATGTATCTTCCGGGAAAGTGCGGGGCCGCATCCGTGTGCTGGATCACCTGCTCTCCCGGTTCAGAAAGGCGGGCTGACCATGGGGCTGAGAGATATGCTCCGGGCCATCCGGGAGTACCCCGCCGTTCACGCCGAGCTGGAGACGGCCCGGTTTGAGCTGCGGCAGGCCCGGCAGGCGCTGGAAAAGAGCGAACAGGATCGTGAATCCCTGTCGTTCACATTGGAGGAGCAGAAAGACTACACGAAGTTCCTGTCCGGCAAGGCGGAGGCGCTCCAAGAGGCTCTGACGGAGTTTTGCCCCAGGCTGTCCATGCGGGAAGAACTGAAACGGTTCTACGATACGATCTCCCCCAGCTTGGACGCCAGCGGTTTTACTTTGTACCGCATGGCAAAGGAACTGACGGGGATCGATGTGCCGTCCTGTTTCCCCTATGAGGATAACCGTGGGCTGTTCGAGGAGATGGATGGACACCGGCTTTTGGACTGGCTGACCGCCGTCCGCTTCCAGGCGGTGGATTGGAATATCATCCCCGGCACCACCTACGAGTCCGCCACGCTGCGGGAGGTGAATACCTCCACCCCCGAATACCAGGCATTTGAACGGCAGCTCTATGGGAAGGTGCTGTCCCGGCTGGGATTTGAGAATATTTTAGGGCCGGAGCGGGACGCGGGCGCTATTGAAAGCAAAGTGACGGAACTGAAGCTGTACAGTCCGCTGAGTGCGGAGTTGACAGAGGAGGAACCTGTCCGGGACTGGATTGAGAAGCCGGAACCGTTCCCGCCGCAATCCCTGACCGGGGACGAGCTGTCCGCCCCGGAACTTCGGGCCGCGATCCTCAAGGGGATCGAAGATGAACAGGCGCCGGAGGAGGCGGAACGGGGCCTGATGGCCTACTTTGACGGCTCGGACGCTGTGAATGAAAAGGTGGTCTCGTTTTTCCCCTCTGTGGAGGAGGTGGACGGCAGGCTGTACGGTGTGGCTGTGTGCCAGCTCAAGGAGGCGCTCACCCCCAGCGAGATGGAGGAATTGAAGGAATACTGCACATCGCAGTACGCGGACGGCTGGGGCGAGGGCTATGAGCAGCGTCCCCGCAGGACCTCTTACGGTGAATTGTACGTCAGCTTCTGGCAGGCCAAGGATTTCTTCATCCTGACAAAAGAAGAAATGGAGACAGTGAGGGCGGCCAGCCGCTCTCCGCACCAGCCCAAACGGGGAGGTGAGGCCAGATGAGCATCACGGAGATCAACAAAGACACCTTCTGGGCGCTGATCGCCCAGGCGAAGGAGCATCCGGGCGGCCCCAGCGAGTGGCTGATGGAACGGCTGATGGACTTGGGGCCGGAGCAGGCAAAAGCGTTCGATGACATCGCCTGTGCCTACACCAGCTTGGCTTATCAGTACGGCCTGTGGACCGCCGCCAATGTTATGGAGAAGGGCGGCTGCACCGATGACGGCTTCATCGACTTCCGGGGCTGGCTGATCGCCCAGGGCCGTGAGGTGTACATGGCGGCGCTGGCCGACCCGGACTCCCTGGCGGACGCGCCGGACTATCAGGATCAGCGCTTTGTCTGCCTTCCCCACATGGGGGATCACGCCTATGAGGAACTCACGGGCCGGGAGATATACGAGGAGTTTGACCCGGCGCGGTATGACGCACTGAAAGCGGAATTGAAGAAGGATATCGTGTATGGCGATGGGATCGGGTATCCCTACGGCTGGTGGGATGTTCCGGCCTATGTCCCCCGGCTGTGCGCCAAATACTTGACGCCAGGGGAACTGGCGCGGCTGGCGGAGGGTCGGGTGGACACCTGGAACCTCACCAGCCTGGAGGTCAGAGCGGCCCGCGCCAACGCTCCCAAAAGCAGAAAAATCAAAAAGGATTGGGGTGATTCCAGATGAGCGACACCATCACCATCGGGGTGGATCACGGGTACTATGCCATGAAAACCACCCACTGCGCCTACCCCACCGGGCTGGTGGGGTACGACAACGAACCCTACACCCAGAAGGATGTGCTGGAATACGGCGGCAAATTCTATGTGGTGGGCAGCGGGCGGCAGCCGCTCCAGAAGGACAAAACTGCCACCGAGGACTACTACCTCCTGACCCTGGCCGCCATTGCCAAAGAACTGGCCCACCGGGGAGCCGACACCACCGCCGCTGTCCATCTGGCGGCGGGCCTGCCCCTCACCAGCTTCGGGCGGGACAAGAAAAAGTTCCGCGCCTACCTGCTCCGGGACGGACAGCCGGTGTCCTTCCGCTATGAGGGCATCGCCTACACCGTCACCATCTCGGAGGTGTCCCTGTTTCCCCAGGGCTACGCCGCCGTGCTGACCCAGAGTGAGTTGCTGGACGAACCCTCCGTCATCGTAGCGGACATCGGGGGCTGGACGGTGGACCTGATGCGGCTGGACAACCGCATCCCCAACGCCGCCACCTGTCGCAGCCTGGAGCTGGGCATGATCCGCTGTCTGGATGAGATCGCGGAGCAGGTGCGCCGCGCCCTGGGCCTGTCCATGACGGCGGCGCAGATCGAGAGCGTCCTCCGGGGCGAGGCTGGCAGCACCGGCGAACAGGCCAGGGAGATCATCCACCGGGAGGCCGGGGCCTACGTCCGCCGCCTGCTGTCCGCCATCGCGGAGAGCGGCCTGGACGCCCGCGCCATGCCCGCCGTCTTCCTGGGCGGCGGGGCGGCGCTGCTGAAACGCCACGTTGGGGCCGCAGACGGCCTTTGCCGGCCTCTTATCCTGGATGACGTATGTCTGAACGCCAAGGGCTACGAGCGCCTTGTGGGCCAGTTGTCGGCCCGTGCTGCCCATGGCGGATAAGCGGCGGGTGAACCTCTCGCTCAACCTGTCCGCCCCCCACCAGCGGGAGGCGTGGAATATCCTCCGCGCCATCCCCGCTGGGCAGCGGACGGACGCTGTGTGCCGGATGATCTGCAAGGGCCACAGGCGGGAGGATCTGCTGGAGGGTATCCGCATGGTCGTCCGGGAGGAGCTGCACAACGTGGACTTTGTCTCTGCAAAAGAAAAAACCGGGCAGCCGCAGGCCGGGGACGTGGATGACAGCGTCCTCGGCTTTCTGCTTGCGCTGCAAAACGATGGAGGTGACGAATGACCTGATCCGCTATTTTGATATGTTCGCGGGCATCGGCGGCTTCCGGGCCGGATTGACCCGCGCGGGCGGTTTCCAGTGTGTCGGCCATTGTGAGATCGACAAGTACGCCGACGCCAGCTACCGCGCCATCCACGATATTGGGAAGGAGGAGAAATACTATCCCGATGCCAGAGAAATCGACCCCGGCGACCTGCCCCCCTTTGACCTCCTGTGCGGAGGGTTTCCCTGCCAGGCGTTTTCTAACGCTGGCAAAAGAAAAGGATTCGATGACGCCAGAGGCACTCTCTTCTTTGAGATTGCCCGACTGGCTAAAGCCCGGAGACCTGCGTACCTGCTGCTTGAAAATGTTCCCGGCCTTCTCACGCATGACCAGGGGAGGACGTTTGCTGTCATCCTCTCCGCGCTGGATGAGCTGGGGTATCATGTCGAGTGGTCAGTGCTTAACAGCGCCAATTTCCACGTCCCCCAATCAAG
>JAETOQ010000113.1 GCA_021771635.1 Oscillospiraceae bacterium
GCCATACTGCGTCGCTTTCCCTTGCCATACGTCAGTATGGCTGTGGAAAATCTCCTTGTCTGACAAGAAAAATCCTCGTCCATCCGGCATTCCCCGGTTATGAATACAGGTTCTAAATCAACAAAGGAGCTTCTTATGGACCACAAATTGACGGCCAAGGAATACCTCTTCCTCTCCTCCATGCTGTTCGGCATGTTCTTCGGTGCGGGCAACCTGATCTTCCCCGCCCAGATGGGCCAGCAGGCGGGCACCGCCCTCTGGCCCGCCCTTGTTGGCTTCTGCCTCACCGGCGTGGGCCTGCCCCTGCTGGGCATCGCCGCCCTGGGTATCTCCCAGAGTGAGGGATTATTTGAGATGTGCTGCCGGGTGGGGCGGCCTTACAGCTATTTCTTCACCTGCCTGCTGTACCTCTCCATCGGCCCCCTCTTCGCCATCCCCCGCACCGCCACCGTGTCCTTCAGCGTGGGCATTCTGCCCCTGATCCCGGCGGAGCACTCCAGGCTGGTGCTGTGCGTGTTCTCCGCGCTGTTTTTCGCCATTGTGCTGTTCTTCTCCCTGCGGCCCTCCGGTATTCTGACCTGGGTGGGCAAGCTTCTCAATCCCCTGTTTCTGCTGTTTCTGGGCATTCTCACCGTCACCGCCCTCCTGCGGCCCATGGGTGCCGTCACAGACTCCGCCCCGGAGGGGGCCTACGCCTCCATGAGCTTTTTCCAGGGCTTCCTGGACGGCTACAACACCCTGGACGCCTTGGCGTCCCTGGCCTTTGGCATCGTCCTCATCCACACCATCCGGGAGCTGGGGGTGCGGTCCCCCGGCGCCATCTCCGCCAGCACGGTGAAGGCCGGCTTTTTCAGCACTCTCCTCATGGCGGCCATCTACTGCCTGCTGACAGTGGTGGGCGCCCAGTCCCGGTCTGTGTACGGCCTGTGCGCCGATGGCGGCGAGGTGCTGTACCGGATCGGCACCCACTATTTCGGTGCCCTGGGCGGGGCGCTGCTGGGCCTCACCGTCACCTGCGCCTGTTTAAAAACCGCCATCGGCCTGATCACCTCCTGCGCCTCCACCTTCGTGGAGCTGTTTCCCAGGTCCCTGAGCTACAAGGCCTATGCCGTCGTGTTCTGCCTGTTTTCCTTCGGCGTTGCCAACTTCGGCCTCAGCCGCATCATCGAGCTGTCCCTGCCGGTTCTGATGTTCCTCTATCCCCTGACCATCACCCTGATCCTGCTGTGCCTGTGCGGAAACTGGTTCCAGTATGACCGCCGGGTGTTTGTGGCGGTGACCATCCCCACCGCCCTGGCCGCTGTTCCGGACTTTGTCAAGGCCCTCCCCGCCGGTGCCATTGCTTTTCTCCACGCTGATCCCCTGCTGGCCGCCGCGGAGCGGTTCCTCCCCTTCTTCGGCATCGGCATGGGCTGGGTGGCCCCCGCCTGTGCCGGGCTGGCGGTAGGGCTGCTTCTGCATGTCTTTGGAAAAAAGGCCGCTGCCGCCTGATCTGAGAGATTTTACGTATTACCGCGATTCATTCCGTTTTTTTGCGCCTTCTACTGTCTATTTTTTCGGGAAGGGCTCAAAGTGGGATTATGGCTATTGGTGGATAGATGTCAAAGCATACAAGCAGGGAAGCCGCTGGCAAACAGCGGCTTCCCTCAGCTTGTCGAAAAGTCTTTTTCGACAAGCTGCTTGAGGTTTCAGAACTTTTTAAAAGTTCTGAAACCTGTTGATTTGAATAGCGCAGGACACCCTTCCTGGGTTTCCCGCGCACACCTTTCCTTCCCGTTTTCCTGATCTTTCGGGTTTATCGGTAGCTTGAGGGAAGCCGCTGGCAAACAGCGGCTTCCCTGCATCTTATTGGAATGTGGGGACCAGAACGCCGGATGCTGCCTGGTCCACCTCAAAGGAAGCCCCCGGCAGGCGGTGGATCTGCTCTGCTGGCCACAGAGCCAAAAAGTCCTCCACTCCCGCCACATTGGGCAGGCCATAGGGAGCATGGCGGTAGTGCATGGGCACCACGCACCGGGCGCCGACGGCCCCGCAGACCTGTCTGGCCCCCTGGGCGTCCAACGTGTAAACACCGCCCACCGGCACCAGCACCGCATCCGCCTTACCGATGGATGCCAGCTGCTCCGGCGTGAGCTGATGGCCCAAGTCCCCCATGTGGACCACAGACACGCCTCCGGCGGTGAAGATATGGATGGCATTGCTTCCCCGCAGGGCACCGCCCTGGTCGTCGTGGCAGGTCTCCACCGTCCGGATGGTGAAAGGACTCTCCCGCTCCGGCAGCAGCTCCACGCAGTCCACCGCGTTGTGGTCAAAGTGGTGGTGGCTGCAAACCACCTGATGGGCCGATGTCCGCAGGGGCGGATAGCCCTCCACCCCGGTGTAGGGATCGACGACGATCCGGTATCCGTCCTGTTCCAGCAAAAAGCAGGCGTGTCCCAGCCAGGTCAGCTTCATGGCATTGTCCTCCTTATGGCGATATCCAGAGTCAAGGGGACGGTCCCCCGTCCCCTTGATCATACCATATCGGTCCTGGTTTGTCACGGCTGATCCTGTCCCGGCTTCTTCTCTTGATCCGGCAGCGCCCGCTTCCGACGCCTCCGCAGAAGGCGGACCACCGCCACGGCGATCACCGCCAGCAGAATGATCCACAGCCACCCATAGGCCAGGGCCACTGCCAGGTCCTCCATGCCGTTCAGGAAGGCGGAGCCGCCCCCGGAGAATGCCGCCGCCAGGCGGCCGCCAAAGCCGATGGGCTTCTCCTCCACATTGGAGAGCTTGTAGACCTCGCTGAGGGTGACGGACACCGTGGCGTAGTCCACCAGGCCGTCATAGTGCCGCAGGGTGCCGGAGAGGCTGTCGATGGCCTGCTCCGTCTCGGAGATGGCGGACTCAATGGTGATGATGTCCTCCATGGCCTCCGCCTTTGCCAGCAGCGCCTGGAGCCGCTCCAGCTTGATCTGCTGAGTCTTCAGGCGGCCCTCAGTGTCGTAATAGGCCTCGCTGACGTCCTCCTCGCTGGTGCTCCGCCAGGTTTCATGGCAAAGCGCCCCCGCCTGGTTCAAAAATTCCTGATACCGCGCCGCCGGAACACGGACGGTGTAATCCGCCCAGCGGTAGCCGCTGCCCCGGTTTCCGATGCTGCTGGACTCGAAATACCCCTCGAACCGCTCCGTCAGGTCCGCCAAAGCCGTCACGGACTCCTCAAATTCCGTGGTCTCCAGCTCCAGGCTGGCGGTGCGGATCATCTTCCGCCCCTCTGAGTACGCGGAGGAACCTCCGTTGTCCGCATACGCCGTACCTCCGCCGTACTCCATGTCCATGGACTCCGCTGCCGTTGATTCCATCTGCATGTCGGCCATGGCGGTATTGGCCGCGCTCTTGCCGGAGCCGCCGCAGGCGGTGAGCGCCAGCAGCATCAGCGCCAGCAGTCCGGCAAAAATCTTTCTTTTCATGGTCCATCCTCCTTTTACGGCCCCGCTCCTCCCCGCACGGCCATTTGTCTGTATAGACGAAACACTCTTTCAAAGGTTCCCTGTTCTCTAAAATTCGGCAAACTTTTTTCCACGGCTTGCCTTTTCCCGCACCACGCGGTAAAATAGAGCCATCGGTTTGAGGGAACCAAGGAGAACGAACATATTTCGGAGGGAATTTTACAATGACTTATCAGGAAGTTTTGGCAAACGCCCGGACCTGCATGGGGCCCTACTGCAAGTCCTGCCCCACCTGCAATGGCCTGGCCTGCAAGAACCAGATGCCCGGCCCCGGCGCCAAGGGCATCGGCACCGGCTTCATCCGCAACTATCAGAAGTGGCAGGAGCTGTGCGTCAACATGGACACCATCTGCGAGAACAAGCCGGTGGACACCACCTTTACCTTCTTCGGCAAAAAGGTGGCCCTGCCCGTGTTCGCCGCCCCCGTGGGCGCCATGCAGCTCCACTACGGCGACAAATACGATGACCTGACCTACAATGATCTTCTGGTGTCCGCCTGCGCGGCGGCGGGGATCGCCGCCTTCACCGGCGACGGCACCAACCCCGCCGTGATGGAGGCCGCCGCCGAGGCCCTGAAGCACAACGGCGGCTGCGGCGTTCCCACGGTGAAGCCCTGGAACATGGACACCATCCGGGAGAAGATGGCCCTGGTAAAGGCCGCCGATCCCTTTGCCATCGCCATGGACATCGACGCCGCCGGCCTGCCGTTCCTGAAGAACCTGCAGCCCCCCGCCGGCAGCAAAACCGTGGAGGAGCTGAAAGAGATCGCTGGCATGGCCGGCAAGCCCTTCATCCTCAAGGGCATCATGACGGTGAACGGCGCGAAGAAAGCTCTGGAGGCCGGTGCCAGCGGCATCGTGGTCAGCAACCACGGCGGCCGGGTGCTGGACCAGTGCCCCGCCACTGCCGAGGTCCTGCCCGCCATCGTTGACGCGGTGGGCGGTAAGATGACCATCCTGGTGGACGGCGGCATCCGCAGCGGCATGGACGTGTTCAAGGCCCTGGCCCTGGGTGCCGACGCGGTGCTCATCGGCCGGCCTTTCGTGAACATGGTCTATGGCGGCGGCGCCGAGGGCGTGCAGGTGTACGTGGACAAGCTGAAAGCCGAGCTGGCCGACACCATGGCCATGTGCGGCGCCCACAGCCTCAGCGACATCAACCGCTCCATGATCTACGGATACTGATCGTACATCAAAAAACCAGCGGCCCTACGGGGCCGCTGGTTTTTTGTGTTGTCAGGGTTTTCAGCCCGCGATGTTCTCGCAGAAGCGGGACAGGATGACCGCGAACTGGGCGCGGGTGGCGGTGCCGGCGGGGTTCAGCGTCCCCTGGGTGGTGCCGCCCACGATGCTGTTGGCAA
>JAETOQ010000114.1 GCA_021771635.1 Oscillospiraceae bacterium
CCAAGCAGTGGGCGCTGGACACCCAGAAGGGCCGCCGCAACCTGGACAAGTGGGAGCTGGGCAAGATCGCCCTCCGGCTGAAGCCCGATATCGAGGCCAGGGCAAAAGAAAATATGTCGCTTGGTGGGCAAGCGTACCGCCCCAGTGATTTCGGTGGGGAAGGTTTTGCGAATTCGCAAAACCTTCCTTCTGCCATAAATACTACGAAAGAATTGGCAGGCGCTGTAGGTATCGGGCAGCAAACTATGAGCAGAGTTATACAGATTGACGAACACGCCCCCACCGCTGTGAAGGAGGCCCTGGACAGCGGCGACCTGTCTATCAACCAGGGCTACAACATCACCCGGCAGGTACAGGAACTGCCGGAGGAGCAGCGGGAGGAGGCCGCCGCCCTGGCGGTGGAGCTGGAAAAGGCGAAAAGGGAGATCCGGCAATCAGACGCGGAGGCCGACCGGCGGGGCAGGATCGCCGGCTTGTTCTGTAAAGCCTTTGAAAAGGCCGTGCTGCTGACCCCGACAGAGGAAAACGTGCGTATCTGGACGGAGTGTACCCGCATGACGCGGGAGGAGATCGAGGACAGCGTGAAGGATGCCCGTGAGCTGGCGGAGGTGTTCGCCGCCATCGCCGGCATTCTGGAAACGCTGCTGCCGGGAGGTGACGGCGATGCCGGATGAGCTGTCCGTCCGCCAGTGGCAGGAGCAATTCCGGGCCGGGGCCTTTGAACGCTCCGACCATACCACACAGTGTGCGGCAGGCTGGTACGATTGGTTCTGCCAGGACTCCGCCCTGGCCAGGCGGCTAAAGAAGATTGGCAGGGTGGTCATGGGCATCACCGACCCCTTCATTCTGGACAATTATTACGTCTGGTTCAAAAACAACTGCCCATTGTCCGGGCCGCTGTATGACGATGCTCGTTTTGTGCCTCTGTCCGGGGAGCGCGGTGGGAAATATTTTGTGGTTTCGCTGGACAGCCCCCATGAGCGATTCAAATGGGCGCTGGTCACAGAGAGGTATGGCTTTGACGCGCCGGAGTTTGACTGCCGGGACATCCGGGAGATGATCAAGTACATCAACAGCATCGGCCCCGAATTGCGGCAGGGTATTGTTCCCCCGTTCATCGCGGAGAAGGACGCCGTGACCGCCTATGCCCAGCAGCGCGGGGAGCCGGAGGGCATCCACATCTACCGGGACTGGAACCACCACTACAGCTACACCTCCCGCCAGGACCGGCGCAAGCGGACGGTTCTGGCGGTGGCCAGCCTGAAGGATGCCCCACCCGGTTTTGTTTCGGAGCAGGCGCACTTCATCAAGGGAATGTATGTCTACTGCCCGGAGGATGCGGGGCTCTCCCTGCCTGATCTGGCGCCGCGGGACACCAAGTCTCAGAAAAGAAAGGAGCCGGAACGATGAGCAAAGAACACGCCCCACGGGCGGCGGGGCCTCCTAAACCCCTTTTACCTCCAGCGGCGGAAAGCGAGATCATGGACGTGCTGTCCGCCAATATGCGGATTAGCTCCGGGGAGATCGCCGCCATTTTGAAAAAGCACGGCGTGTCCGGGGAGGCGGAAGCCCTCCAGAACAGCTACCGGAAGCGGCTGGGCCAGCGGCTGATGGCCAGCATCCGGGATGAAAACGGCAGGCGGGAGGTGCTGGCCCGCGGCAGCGAGTACATCGTGATAGAGTGCTGCGCCGACCGGCGGGATCTCAAAGCCATCCGTTATCGCATTCGGAGCCAGATGAAAGGGCTGGACGTATCTTCCGGGAAAGTGCGGGGCCGCATCCGTGTGCTGGAGCAACTGCTCTCCCGGTTTAGAAAGGCGGGATGACCATGGGCCTGAGAGATTTCATCCGGGCCATCCGGGAGTACCCTGCCGCCCTGGCCGAGCTGCGGCGGACTCAGCAGGCGCTGGAACGGAGTGAACAGACCTGTGCAGCCTTGCGTGACGAGGCTGGGGAACGTGCTGACCACGAAAGGTTCCTGACCAGCCAACTGGCGGCGGTTCAGACTGCCTTAGTGGGATTCTGCCCCCGGCTGTCCTCCCTGGAGGATATGAAACGGTTTTACGACACGGTCTCCCCCAGCGTAGACCCCCAGGGCTTCACGCTGTACCACATGGCGGAGAAGCTGACGGGGATCGATGTATCCTCGTTTTTCCCTTATGAGGACAACCGGGGCCTGTTCACAGAGGCGGATGGCCGCCAGCTTTTGCGCTGGCTGACCGCCGCCCATTTTCATGCTGTGGATTGGAGCATTGTTCCCGGCACTACTTATGAGCGGGCCGCATTACGGGAGGTGGATACCGCCGCCCCGGAATACCGGGAATTTGAACGGCAGCTCTATGAGAAGGTGCTGGAACGCATGGGTTTTCAGGACCTCTTGACGCCGGGTCGGGATAAGGCTGCGAGGGCGCCCAGCCATCCTTTGCCCCAACCGAAACGAGGTAACACACGATGAATAACATCACCGAGATCAACAAGGATACCTTCTGGGAACTGATCGCCCAGGCGAAGGAGCATCCGGGCGGCCCCAGCGAGTGGCTGATGGAACAATTGATGGACTTAGGATCGGAACAGGCGAAAAAGTTCGATGACATCGCCTGCGCCTACACCAGCTTGGCCTATCAGTACGGCCTGTGGACTGCCGCCTCCGTCATGGAGCGCGGCGGCTGCACCGATGACGGCTTCATTGACTTCCGGGGCTGGCTGATCGCCCAGGGCCGGGAGGTGTATATGGCGGCGCTGAAAGACCCGGACTCCCTGGCGGACGCGCCGGACTATCAGGATCAGCGATTTGCCTGTCTTCCCCACATGGGGGATCGCGCCTATGAGGAACTCACAGGCCGGGAGATATACGAGGAGTTTGACCCGGCGCGGTATGACACGCTGAAAGCGGAATTGAAGAAGGATATCGTGTACGGCGATGGGATCGGGTATCCCTACGGCTGGTGGGACGTTCCAGCCTATGTCCCCCGGCTGTGCGCCAAATACTTGATGCCGGGGGAACTGACGCGGTTGGCGGAGGGGCGGGTGGACACCTGGAACCGCACCAGCCCGGAGATCCGAGCGGCCCGCGCCACGGCTCAGAAAAGCAAGAAGATAAAAAAGGATCGAGGTGACACCAGATGAGCGATACCATCATCATCGGGGCGGATCACGGGTATGCCGCCATGAAAACAACGCACTTCTCCTTCCCCACCGGGCTGGTGGGATACGAGCATGAACCCTATACCCAGCAGGATGTGCTGGAGTATGGCGGCAGGTTCTATGTGGTGGGCAGCGGCCGCCAGCCGCTCCAGAAGGACAAGACCGCCACGGAGGACTACTACCTCCTGACCCTGGCCGCCATCGCCAAAGAACTGGCCTTCCGGGGCGCGGGCCCCACCGCCGCTGTCCATCTGGCGGCTGGCCTGCCCCTCACCAGCTTCGGGCGGGACAAGGGGAAATTCAAAAAATATCTGTTTCGGGACGGGCAGCCGATGACCTTCCGCTACGAGGGCATCGCCTACACCGTCACCATCACGGAGGTGTCCCTGTTCCCCCAGGGCTACGCCGCCGTCCTCACCCAGCAGGAATTGCTGGACGAACCCTCCGTCATCGTGGCGGACATCGGGGGCTGGACGGTAGACCTGATGCGGCTGGACAACCGCATCCCCAACGCCGCCACCTGCCGCAGCCTGGAACTGGGCATGATCCGCTGTTTGGACGAGATCGCGGAGCAGATCCGCCGTACCCTGGGCCTGTCCATGACGGCGGCACAGATCGAGAGCTGCCTCCAGGGCGAGTCCGGCAGCGCCAGCGAACCGGCCAGGGAGATCATCCACCGGGAGGCCGGGATCTACGTCCGCCGCCTGCTGTCCGCCATCACAGAGAGCGGCCTGGATGCCCGCGCCATGCCCGCCGTCTTCCTGGGCGGCGGGGCGGCGCTCCTGAAGCGCCATGTGTCGGCCACAGACGGCCTTTGCCGGCCTCTTATCCTGGATGACGTATGCCTGAACGCCAAGGGCTACGAGCGCCTTGTGGGCCAGTTGTCGGCCCGTGCTGCCCATGGCGGATAAACGGCGGCTGAACCTCTCGTTCTCCATGGCCTCGCCCCTCCAGCGGGAGGCGTGGAAACGGCTATGCGCCATCCCCTCCGGGCAGCGGACGGACGCTGTGTGCCGCGCGGTCTGCCGGATGTATGAGCAGGACGCCCTGCTGGAGGCCGTCCGCCAGATCATCCGGGAGGAGCTGTGCGGCGTGGAATTTATCTCAGCAAAAGAAATAACAGAGCAGCCGCAGGCCGGGGACGTAGATGACAACGTCCTCGGCTTTCTGCTTGCGTTGCAAAATGATGGAGGTGACGAACCATCTGATCCGCTATTTTGATATGTTCGCGGGCATCGGCGGTTTCCGGGCCGGACTGACCCGCGCGGGCGGTTTCCAGTGTGTCGGCCACTGCGAGATCGACAAGTACGCCGACGCCAGCTACCGCGCCATCCACGACATTGGAGAGGAGGAACGATACTATCCCGATGCCAGAGAAATCGACCCCGGCGACCTGCCCCACTTTGACCTCCTGTGCGGAGGTTTTCCCTGCCAGGCGTTTTCTAACGCTGGCAAAAGAAAAGGATTCGATGACGCCAGAGGCACTCTCTTCTTTGAGATTGCCAGACTGGCTAAAGCCAGACGGCCTGCGTATCTGCTGCTTGAAAATGTTCCCGGCCTGCTCACGCATGACCAGGGGAGGACGTTTGCTGTCATCCTCTCCGCGCTGGATGAGCTGGGGTATCATGTCGAGTGGTCAGTGCTTAACAG
>JAETOQ010000115.1 GCA_021771635.1 Oscillospiraceae bacterium
GGAAAAACGGGGAATTTCTTAGCTGAGCCATTGTTGACCCCGCCAAACTCGTTGCTGCTGTAAGCATTACGGGCTACCAGACGTCAAATCAGGAGCCAGCACCTATATATTGACGTCATTGACAGGCCGAACAAAAATCTGGAAAACGTAGGAATTACGCTCCAAAACTCCCGTTTTCCGTCTCTCCGGCCCGCACTGCGGGACGGTGTGAACCGGCGGGTCGCCCTCAAGGCGCCACGTCTTTATCCTGCTTTCCTTTCGTCCCCTCGGTTCATCTCGCCGTTTGTCGCAATTGCCGAGGCGGTTGGAGCCCGTACGCCAGCTATGTATTTCCGCCACTGCCTTTAGACAACCTTAATACCGGCGAGAAAACCCTTTTGCCTCCTTTATTCTACCCGCTGTATGATTAAGATAGGATAAAGGAGGATGAAGAATGCTTACTTATTCAAGCTCAGCGGACACGGTCAAGGAACGAAGGCGGCTGACCTCCGCTCAGATCATCATCCTGGGCTTTTCCGGTGTGATCCTGCTGGGGGCGCTGTTGCTGACGCTGCCCCTGTCCAGCCGGGAGGGGACGGCCACCTTCTTTGGGGACGCGCTGTTCACTGCCACCTCGGCGGTGTGCGTCACAGGGCTGGTGGTCCGCGACACCGCCACCTACTGGTCTACTTTCGGGCAGGGGGTCATCCTGTTCCTCATCCAGATTGGCGGCATGGGGGTCATCACTGTGGCGGCCTCCTTCGCCATCCTCTCCGGCAGGAAAATTTCCCTTATGCAGCGAAATACCATGCAGGAAGCCCTCTCCGCCCCCAGCCTGGGCGGCATCGTGCGGCTGACGGGCTTTGCCGTCAAGGCCACTCTGCTGTTTGAACTGCTGGGCGCCGCCGCTATGGCCCCGGTGTTCTGCCGGGACTTCGGGGCCAAGGGCCTGTGGATGGCCCTGTTCCACTCCGTCTCCGCCTTCTGCAACGCGGGCTTTGACCTGATGGGCGTCCGGGAGCGGTTCTCCTCCCTCACCGCCTACGCCGTCCAGCCGGTGGTCAACGTGACCGTGATGCTGCTCATTATCACCGGCGGCATCGGCTTTCTCACCTGGGACGACCTGCGGACAAACCGCTGGCACTGGCACAAATACCGGATGCAGACCAAGGTGATTCTTACCTCCACGGCGGTACTGCTGGTTGTCCCTGCGGTCTATTTCTTCTTCCGGGAGTTTGCCGCCCTGCCTTTGCGGAAGCGGGTGTGGCTTTCCCTGTTCCAGGCGGTGACGCCTCGGACGGCAGGCTTCAACACGACGGACCTGACTTCCCTCAGCGAGCCAGGCGGGTACATCACCATGGCGCTGATGCTGGTGGGCGGCGCTCCCGGCTCCACGGCGGGGGGTATGAAGACCACCACCCTGGCGGTGCTGCTGGCTACGGCGGCGGCCACCTTCCGCAGGCGGGACTACGCCGCTTTCTTTGGCCGGCGGGTGGACGTGGACACGGTTCGGAACGCGGCCACCATCTTTTTGATGTACATCGTCCTGTTCTTCGGCGGCGCGCTGGCCATCAGTATGCTGGAGGGCCTGCCCATGTACCAGTGCCTCTTTGAGACGGCCTCAGCCATCGGTACGGTGGGGCTGACCCTGGGGGTGACGCCGGGACTGGGGGCGCCGTCCAGGCTCATTCTCATCGGGCTGATGTTCTTTGGCCGGGTGGGCGGTCTGACGCTGATCTTTGCCGCCCTGTCCGGGGCGAAAAAGACCGGTTCCAAGCTGCCCCAGGAAAAAATAACGGTGGGATAAGGAGGAAGCTATGAAATCCATTCTTTTGATTGGTCTGGGCCGGTTCGGCAAGAATATCGCCATGAACCTCAGCCAGCTGGGCTGCCAGGTTCTGGCGGTGGACCATGTGGAGGAGCGGGTGAACGAGGTGCTGCCCTATGTGACCAGCGCCCAGATCGGGGACAGCACCAATGAGGAGTTCCTGCGATCCCTGGGCGTGGGAAACTTTGACGCCTGCATCGTGGCTGTCGGCAACGACTTTCAGAGCTCCCTGGAGACGGCCTCTCTCCTCAAGGAGTTGGGGGCAAAGCTAGTGGTGGCCCGGGCGGCCCGGGATGTGCAGGAGAAGTTTCTGCTGCGCAACGGCGCCGACGAGGTGGTCTATCCGGAGAAGCAGCTGGCCAAGTGGACGGCCATCCGGTGCAGCGCCGACCACATCCTGGACTACATGGAGCTGGACGAGGAACACGCCATGTTCGAGGTGACGGTGCCGGAGGAGTGGGCCGGGCGGACCATCGGCCAGATTGACATCCGGCGGAGGTTTCATATCAACATCATGGGCGTGAAGAAAGGCGGTAAGCTGGAGCTGACCCTCTCCCCGGACTCATTGCTGGGGGCGGGAGAGACCATGCTGGTGCTGGGAAAGAACAAGGACCTGCAAAAGTGCTTTAAGCTGTAAGGACGGTGGAAAACCGGCGTCCGCTGTGCTACAATAGCCCATGGGGAAAGTGTGCCCGGTGACCGGCAGTGCGCCCCGAGGAGGAAATGACATGAAGACGATCAAGCGGGGACTATTGCGCGCTGTCCGGGGTCGGGACATAGGGAGAAGCGCCTTGGTGCTGCTGGCGGCCACCCTGATCGGCTTTCTCTTCTACGCGCTTGGGTTCACGGAGGCCAACATTATCGCCGTTTATCTGTTCGCTGTCCTGGTATGCTCGGTGATCACCACAGGCCCGCTGTGTGGGCTGTTGGCCAGTGTGATCAGCGTGCTGGTGTTCAATTTTTTCTTTACCGTCCCCCGGTTCACCTTCCGGTTCAGCGACCCCAACTACCTGGTGACCATGCCCATTATGCTCATGGTGGCCCTGCTGACCGGCTCCCTGACCACCCGGCTGAAGGATAACGTCAGGGAGAAAGAGGAAGCCGCCGCCCTGGCCAGAAGCGAGCAGCTCCGGGCCAATCTGCTCCGGGCCATCTCCCACGACCTGCGCACTCCCCTGACCTCCATCGCCGGCAGCGCCGGCAATCTGCTGGCTAACTACGAGAAGATGGACGAGGCGGACCGGGTACGGACCTTTACGGATATTTATGACGATTCCCAGTGGCTCATTAACCTGGTGGAAAATCTGCTGGCTATTACCCGAATCGGGGATGGACAGATTCGTCTGAACCAGTCCGTGGAGCTGATGGATGAAGTGGTCTCCGAAACTCTGCGGCATATCGACCGGCACAGCAGCGAACACAGCATCCGGTCCGACACCTCGAACGACCTGATCCTGGCGAAGATCGACGCCAAGCTGATCGTGCAGGTGCTCATCAACCTGGTGGACAACGCCATCAAGTACACGCCCACAGGGTCGGAAATTCGGATCCACACAGAGAAACAGGGACCGTGGGTAACGGTGACGGTTTCCGATAATGGGCCGGGGATTCCCGATGAGCAGAAACCCCGCATCTTCGATATGTTCTACAGCGGGGCTAACCGGGCCGCGGACAGCCGCCGGAGCTTGGGGCTGGGGTTGGCTCTGTGCAGGTCCATTGTCACCGCCCACGGCGGAACCATTTCTGTTTCCGACAACCGGCCTCACGGCACGGTCTTCACTTTTACATTACCCGCAGGGGAGGTCGAACTGCATGAATAAGCCCTTGATCCTAGTGGTGGAGGACGATCCCCCGGTGCGCAACCTCATCACCACCACCCTGAAAACTAACGACTACCGCTATCTGTCCGCCGCCAACGGGGAGGCGGCGATTATGGAGGCCTCCTCCCACAACCCGGATATCGTCCTGCTGGACTTGGGACTGCCGGACATGGACGGGGTGCGGGTCATTGAGAAAATCCGCTCCTGGTCCAACCTGCCCATCATCGTCATCAGCGCCCGGAGCGAGGATACCGACAAGATCGAGGCCCTGGACGCTGGGGCGGACGACTACCTTACCAAGCCCTTCTCTGTGGAGGAGCTGCTGGCCCGGCTCCGGGTGACCCAGCGGAGGCTGGCCTTTATGACCTCTGAGGTGATGGCCTCCAATTCCGTGTTCGTCAATGGGAAGCTACGGGTGGACTACGCCGGGGGCTGCGCTTTTCTGGACGGGCAGGAGCTGCACCTGACGCCCATGGAGTATAAGCTGCTGTGCCTGCTGTCCAAAAACGCCGGAAAGGTGCTGACCCACACCTTTATTACCCAAAATATCTGGGGACGGAGCTGGGACAACGACGTGGCCTCCCTGCGGGTCTTTATGGCGACGCTACGGAAGAAGCTGGAGGCAGACCCGGACGCTCCCCAGTATATCCAGACCCACATCGGTGTGGGATATCGGATGATGAAGGTGGAATGAATGGCGTCTTCCTTGATGTAAAATTCACATATGGTTCGGCTGTTGACCCATAACTTGACCCAGAATAGGAAAAATTCAATGGAGACAACGGAACAAAAATGTCGGGAAAGTATTTCACTCTGGATGAAATAGGCCCCGAAGGCACCGGAAACGTCTAAACCGCACTTTGGAGCGCAGCTCATAACCCGGAGGTTGCAGGTTCAAGTCCTGTCCCCGCAACCAAAAATCCTCGGATTTCCTTTGAAATCCGAGGATTTTCCTTGTTTTCCAGAACTTTTTCGCGCGCTTTATTTTTGTGGTCATTTTCTGACCCATATTTTGACCCATACGGGAAATCGTCCTCACAAGCTCCATATTGCTCGTTTCTGGCTTACGCCAAAAACTCGCTCATTTCGCTGTTCGTCCTCTCCCCA
>JAETOQ010000008.1 GCA_021771635.1 Oscillospiraceae bacterium
TGTGCGCGGGGAACCCAGGAAGGGTGCCCTGCGCTATTCAAATCAACAGATTTCAGAACTTTTTAAAAGTTCTGAAATCTTAAGCAGCTTGTCGAAAAGACTTTTTCGACAAGCTGGAGAAAGCCCCCGGATGATTCCGGGGGCTTTCTCTTTGACTTTATTTGCGCAGAAATTCGTCAGGGTCCACCGTGTCGCCATCCCTGGTGACGGAGAAATGCAGGTGCGCACCCTGGGCGGCCTCCGCCGCGGCCGTGTCGCCCACGGCACCCACCGTCTGTCCGGCGGACACGGCGTCCCCCGCTTCCACGGGAGGACTGGCCTGCAGATTGGCATAGGTGGTCTGGTATCCGTCGGCGTGGCTGATGGTGACTGTGGTGCCCATCAGCGGGTCGTCCGCCACGCTGACCACGGTGCCGGCGCAGGCCGCCAGAACAGGCGTGCCGGGATCGGCGGAGATGTCCACGCCGTCATGAGTCCGCCAGTCCGCCAGAGTCTCGTTGTACATCAGCTCGTCCACGGAGAACGCCGCCAGCACCTCGCCGTCCAGCGGCTGCACCACCTGCCGGGGCGCCTCCGCCATCACAGGGGTGTCGTCGATTTCCAGTTCAGGCATGGGGGGCGCGATGACCTCCACCGGGTCCGGCGAGACGGTCTCCACCACGGCGGGTTCCTCCGGCTCGTCCAGCTCCGGCGCGGGTGCGGCGGCCTCCGCCTGGGGCGCCGGTTCTTCCGCCGGTTCCTCCTTGTGGTCGAACAGCAGAAAGTAGCCGCTGACGCCTACCACCAGCAGACATACCGCCATGGTGACGTAAAAGCCGGCGCCGCCGAGAATGGATCTCCACTTGTTGTCCATGTATGGTCCCTCCCTCAAAATTTGAGTCTGAGGGAAGTATGGACAGGATTTCCAGAGTTTATACAAAAAAGAGGACGGCCATTGGCCGTCCTCAAAACCGTTTTTATTTCACGATCAGCGTCCTGCCGTCCATCTCCTCGGGACAGGCCAGGCCCATCACGTCCAGCATGGTGGGAGCGATGTCCGCCAGACGGCCGCCGCTCCGCAGCTCCGTCCCGGCACCGCAGAGGATGAAGGGCACCAGATTGGTGGTGTGGGCGGTCATGGGGCTGCCGTCGGCCTCCTGCATCTGCTCGGCGTTGCCGTGGTCTGCGGTGATCATGGCGATGCCGCCCATCTTCAGGGTGGCATCCACGACACTTCCAACGCACTCGTCCACGGTCTCCACGGCCTTCACGGCGGCATCGAACACGCCGGTGTGGCCCACCATGTCGCAGTTGGCGAAGTTCAGAATGATCACGTCATAGGCGCCGGATTCAATGCGCTCCACGCACTTTTCACAGACCTCATAGGCGCTCATCTCCGGCTGGAGGTCATAGGTCGCCACCTTGGGGGAGGCCACCAGCACCCGGTCCTCGCCGGGGAACACGGTCTCAGAGCCGCCGTTGAAGAAGAAAGTCACATGGGCATACTTCTCCGTCTCGGCGATGCGCAGCTGAGTCATGCCCATCTGGCTGAGGTACTCGCCCAGGCCGTTGCGGACGCTGTTTCGGGGATACGCCACCTCCACATTGGGCATGGTGGCGTCATATTCCGTGTTGCACACGAAGGTGACGGGGAAGAACTGGCGGGTAAAACCGTCAAACTCCGGGTCCACCAGTGCCCGGGTGATCTCCCGGGCGCGGTCGGGACGGAAGTTGAAGAAGATCACGCTGTCGTTGTCGGAGATGGTGCCGTCCTGGTCACAGACCACGGGCTCCACGAACTCGTCGGTGACGCCGGCGGCATAGGAGTCCTTCACAGCGGCCACGGGCACGGGATTGAACGCGGCGCCCTCGCCGTAGACCATGGCGTCATAGGCCTGCTCCACCCGGTCCCAGCGCTTGTCGCGGTCCATGGCGTAGTACCGGCCCATGACTGTGGCGATCTTGCCCACGCCGATCTCCCGGCACTTTTCCACCGTCTGGGCCACAAAACCGGCGCCGGAGGTGGGAGACACGTCCCGGCCGTCCAGAAAGGCGTGGATATAGACCTTTTCCAGGCCCTTGTCCTTCGCCATCCTCAGCAGGGCGAACAGGTGGTCGATGTGGGAGTGAACGCCGCCGTCGGACAGCAGGCCCATCAGGTGGAGAGACGTGCCTTTCTCCTTGCAGGCATCCATGGCGTGATCGTAGGCGGGATTTTGGAAAAAGTCGCCGTCAGCAATGGATTTGGTGATGCGGGGCAGGTCCTGGAACACCACCCGGCCTGCGCCGATGTTGGTGTGGCCCACCTCACTGTTGCCCATCTGCCCGGCGGGGAGGCCCACATCCAGGCCGGAGGCGGAGAGCTCCGTGTGGGCGAATTCCTGGAGGAATTGATCCAGACGGGGCGTTTTCGCGGTGTGGACGGCATTGCCGGCAGTACTGCCGCTCATACCAAAGCCGTCCATGATGATCAGAGTAGTCGGTGTTTTGTTCATAAAAACCTCGTTTCGCTCAAGCCCGCCCTCGCCGCGCAGCGGAGGGGGCCGGGGGGAACAAAGGGTTCCCCCGGTTCACTCACCAACGGCGAATGAAAAGATTCCATGATTTTCGGCAGGACATGGGCCTGCCGAAAATACCCCCGCCCGGGGCGGCGTTTACCAGCCCGCAGACCGGCGGTGGGGGAAATCGAAGGGAAAGCGGCGCGATTGGCGGCCCAGACAGGGCCGGGAATCACAGTGCCGCAGCGGTGTCAGCCTGCTCCCCTCCTACGGCATTACTCCTGGTTCGCGGCGTTGATAATGTCCACGAACTGCTCGGGCTTCAGAGCGGCGCCGCCGATGAGGCCGCCGTCGATATCGGGCTGGGCCAGCAGCTCCGCGGCGTTCTTGGGATTCATGGAACCGCCGTACTGGATGGTGACGGAGCGGGCAACCCGGGCGCCGTACAGGGCGCGGATGGTGGCGCGGATGTTGGAGCAGACCTCACCTGCCTGCTCGCTCGTCGCGGTCTTGCCGGTGCCGATGGCCCAGATGGGCTCATAGGCGATGATGCAGCGGCGCAGCTTGTCGGCGGGCACGCCGCAGAGGGCGCTCTTGACCTGCAGGGCGATCCACTCGTTGGTGATGCCGGTCTCGCGCTGCTCCAGGCTCTCACCCACGCAGATGATGGGGTTCATGCCGGCGTTCAGGACGGCGTGGACTTTTTTGTTCACGGTGGTGTCGGTCTCGCAGAAGTACTGACGGCGCTCACTGTGGCCGACGATGACGTACTTCACGCCCAGATCCTTCAGCATATCGGCGGAGACCTCGCCGGTGTAGGCGCCCTTCTCCTCGAAGTACACGTTCTCGGCGCCCACAGAGATGCGCAGGTCCTTGAAGGCCTTGGCGGCGGTGGAGATGTTGCAGGCGGGGACGCAGATCAAAGTCTCGCACCACTTGGCACGGGGCATGATCTTCTTAATGTCCTCGGCAAACTTCTTGGTCTCGGTGGCGGTCATGTTCATTTTCCAGTTTCCGGCGATGACGGTCTTGCGATATCTGCGATTCATGTTCTTCTAATCTCCTTTATGTCTATATCCGGGCACGTGCTTCCAACACGGCCGGTCGCGTCTTTCATCGGCTGACACGGCGGAAGGTGTCCATCTGTAAAGATACATGCCCGCCGCATTGCGGACATGCGCTTCCACTGTGTATAAACCTACTACTTTATAACGAAAACAGGTAGATTTGTCAAGTATTTTGCGCCAAAAAGCGAGGAATAAAGATGTGGGGCGCATCCGGGCCGGACAGACGGCAGGCGGCGGGAATCGTTTTGCCGCGACGGTGGGCAGGCGGCGGCCGCTGCCGCTCAAGCGTCCAGCAGGCAAGCGGCGCCGAAGAGTTCCTTGCCCGCGCCGCCGCAATCCCCCAGGGGAGCTTCTCTTGCCCCTTTGAGGCAATTCACCTTCAGCCCGCTCCGCTCCGCTTCCGCCTGTCGGCGAAAACTGCGCACGCTCTTCCTCCCTTTCGACCAGCAACGCTGCGCTGGTTTGCCGGCTGAGGCTGGGAGACTTACTTATCCAGCAGGCAGGCGACACCAGGAAGTTCTTTGCCCTCCAGGAATTCCAGGGAAGCGCCGCCTCCGGTGGAGATGTGGGTCATCTTGTCGGCATAGCCCAGCTGCTCCACAGCTGCGGCACTGTCGCCGCCGCCGATGATGGTGATGGCAGAGGTGCGGCTCAGGGCCTCTGCCACGGCCTCGGTGCCCTTGGCGAAGGCGGGGAACTCGAACACGCCCATGGGGCCGTTCCAGATCACGGTGCCGGCATCAGCCACGGCGTCACAATACAGCTTCACGGTTTCGGGGCCGATGTCCAGGCCCTGCCAGCCGTCGGGGATCTCACCGGCCTTGACCACCTGGCTCTTGGCGTCAGGGGCAAAGGCGTCGGCGCAGACAGTGTCCACGGGCAGCAGCAGCTTCACGCCCTTGGCCTTGGCCTTTTCGATCATTTCCCGGGAATAATCCATCCAGTCGGCCTCCAGCAGGCTGCCGCCCACCTTGCCGCCCTGGGCGGCCGCGAAGGTGTAGGCCATGCCGCCGCCGATGATGATGGTGTCGGCGATCTCCAGCAGGTTGTTGATGACGCCGATCTTGGAAGAGACCTTGGAGCCGCCCAGGATCGCCACCAGGGGACGCTTGGGATCGGCGATGGCGCCGCCCAGGAACTCCAGCTCCTTTTGGATCAGGAAGCCGGATACGGCGGGCAGATAGGCGGCCACGCCGGCGGTGGAGGCGTGGGCACGGTGGACGGCGCCGAAGGCGTCGGACACGTACAGCTCCGCCATGGAGGCCATGGCCTTTGCCAGCTCGGGGTCGTTCTTGGTCTCGCCCTTTTCAAAGCGGGTGTTCTCCAGCAGCAGGATCTGACCGGGCTTCAAAGCCGCGGCCTTGGCCTGGGCGTCCTCTCCCACCACGTCGGCGGCAAAGAGGACTTCCCTGCCCAGCAGCTCACCCAGGCGCTTGGCCACGGGAGCCAGACTCAGCTTGGGATCGGGGCCGTTCTTGGGCTTGCCCAGATGGGAGCAGGCGATGACGGCGGCATTGTTGTCCAGCAGATACCGGATGGTGGGCAGCGCTGCCACGATGCGCTTGTCGCTGGTGATCTCGCCGGTCTCCTTGTCCTGAGGGACGTTGAAGTCACAGCGGAGCAGGACCTTTTTGCCGGAGACATCCACGTCCCGGACGGTTTTTTTGTTGTAGTTCATGTGGTTCCTCCATAGAAGATGAGTTTGCGGCGCGGACGCCGGATTGAACAATAGTATATACCAAATCAGGCATTTGCCATCTCGCCGGTGCCCTGCAAGCCGGGAAACCCATTTTGGCGCAGGGCCTCGTAGACGCAGACAGCCACGGTGTTGCTGAGATTCAGGCTCCTTGCCTCCGACACCATGGGCAGACGGACGCAGCGGTCCCGGAACTTTTCCCGGAAATCCATGGGCAGGCCGGCGGTCTCCTTGCCAAAGAACAGCCAGCTGTCCGGGGTAAAGCGGGCCTCCTGATAGGAGCGGGGGGCCTTGGTGGTGGTGAGCCACGCCTCCGCCGCGGCCTCGGGATGGCGGCGGAACAGGTCCTCCAGATTTTCGTAGTCAGAGACCTCCACCAGATGCCAGTAATCCAGCCCGGCCCGCTTCACCGCCCGGTCCGAGATGTCGAACCCCAGGGGACGGACCAGATGGAGGCGGCTGCCGGTAGCGGCGCAGGTGCGGGCGATATTGCCGCAGTTCTGGGGGATCTCCGGCTCTACCAGTACAACATTGAGCATAAAAGCGTGAAACCTCTTCATTTTGGATAAGCGTACACCATTGTAATCCTTTACCTTGGCAAATTCAACCATATTGTGTAAGGAAACTCGGATTTTTATTGAAAATTACGAGGAATACAGAGGAAATTCTGCAAAATGCCGAAAAAGTGCAGAAATTTTGCGCCGCAAAAGGGCTTTTCCGTTGGCTCCGACAAAAAACTGCGGGAAAAAGGAAAAAAATTGGAGGAATTTTTTTGAACAAATTCATTGGAAACACTGGATTTCCCATAAAAGTTTGATATAATAAGTCTGCAAATATCCGTAACTGCATCTTGATTATGAAGGAGGAGAGTTTCATGGTTCGCCCGCAGAGCGCTGTTTTCTTTTTGGAAGAGGACTCCTCCGTTCCGGCGCATTCCAAACCGCTGATGCTGGAAGCCGTGCTATTTTGCCCGATCCTGAACTGGGTGAGCAATCAGCTGTTGGCCGATGGTGTGCAGCGGTTTTTTGTCGTCTGCGGCCCCCGCTTCGCAGATGAGGCCCGGAGGTGTTTCCCGGCGGAGGCGGATGTGACCGTGTCCGAACAGCAGAGCGACCTGATGGCCTTTTTGAACAGCCCGGACCCCGTGCTGGTGCTGCCCCGGGCGGCGCTGCCTGTGGCGGAGGCCGGCCCCGGCTTTGCCTATGCCGCCCCCGGCTATGACCTGCAGGAGAGCTGGAAGGAGAGAATGACCAACGCCGTCACCGCGGCGGAGCTGGTCTCTGGCTGGCTGCCTATCTTCGGACTGGATACCATCGCGGAGTTGGAGCCCATGCTCCGGGACCGCATCGTAAAAAAGCATATGCGCGGCGGCGTCCGCGTCCTGGACCCCGCCGCCGTCTATATCGATCCCCGGGTGGAGATCGGCCGTGGGACTACCATCCTGCCCGGCACCATCCTCCAAGGAGAGACCACCATCGGCGAGTACTGCACCATCGGCCCCCAGGCCGTGGTGAACGGCTGCGCGGTGGGCGACGGCGTGGTGATCAACGCCTCCCAGGTCAACGACAGCACCTTGGGCGACGGCTGTGACGTGGGTCCCTATGCCCATATCCGGCCAAACTGCACCGTGGGCGCTAAGTGCCACATCGGCGCGTTCGTCCAGCTGAAAAACTGCGTGCTGGGGGAGGGAACGAAGATGTCCCACCTGACCTATGTGGGAGATGCCGACGTGGGCGCCGGCGTCAACTTCGGCTGCGGCACCATCACCACCAACTACGACGGCTTCAAAAAATACCGCTGCACCATCGGCGACAGGGCTTTCATCGGCTGCAACACCAACCTGATCGCACCGGTCACCGTTGGAGAGGGCTCCTATATCGCGGCGGGCAGCACCATCACCGAGGAGGTCCCCTCCGACGCGCTGGCGGTGGCCCGTTCCCGGCAGAAGAATCTGGAGGGCTGGGCGGCCCGCCGGAGGAAGCTGCATGACCAAGGAAAGTAAACAAATTTATTCAGATCGTTTTTAAAATTTATATAGAACATAGAAAGAGGGCGTTTGGATATGATTTCTCATGGCAAGGATATCAAGGTGTTTTCCGGCAATGCCAATCCCAAGCTGGCCGAGGAGATCTGCAAGCTGATGGGCACCAAGCTGGGCGAATCTGAGGTGGGCACTTTCTCTGATGGAGAGATCTTCGCTTCCCTGTATGAAACGGTCCGCGGCAGCGATGTGTTCGTGGTCCAGTCTACCTGCACCCCCGTTAACAACAACCTGATGGAACTGCTGATCATGATCGACGCGCTGAAGCGCGCCTCCGCCGGCCGGATCACCGCCGTTGTCCCCTATTTCGGCTATGCCCGGCAGGACCGCAAGGCCAAGGCCCGCGATCCCATCACCGCCAAGCTGGTGGCCAACATGATTACCGCCGCCGGTGCCGACCGGGTGCTGACCATGGACCTCCATGCCTCCCAGATCCAGGGCTTCTTTGACATCCCGGTGGACAATCTGGCCGGCAATCCCATTTTTGTGGACTACTACGCTAAGAAGTTCGGCAACCAGTGCGAGGAGATGGTGGTGGTCTCCCCCGACGTGGGCTCTGTGTCCCGCGCCCGCGCCTTTGCGCAGAAGCTGCATATGAACCTGGCCATCGTGGACAAGCGCCGCCAGAAGGCCAACCAGTGCGAGGTCATGAACGTCATCGGCGATGTGACCGGCAAGGACTGCATCCTGTTTGATGATCTGGTGGATACCGCCGGCTCCCTGTGCAACGCCGCCCAGGCGCTGATCGAGGTGGGCGGAGCCAAGAGCGTCCATGCCTGCGCCTCCCACGGTGTGCTGTCCGGTCCCGCCATCGACCGGCTGAACAACAGCCCCATCCAGGAGCTGGCTCTGCTGGACACCATCCCCCCCATCGACCCTGCCCGCAGCGGCAAGATCAAGTATCTGCCCGTGGCCCCCATGTTCTGCGAGGCCATTGAGCGCATTTACCAGGAGATCTCCATCTCCAAGCTCTTCCGCTGATACCGCACCCTCTTTTATATTATGATGTACAGACAAGGCGGGAAAGGAAACTTTCCCGCCTTTCCGGGCTGTGCTTTTCTTCGGAGGGAAAGAATGTATGCAAGAAAACCGTCAGGGTTGTCTTGCATGTTTCATCATCCCGCCCGCAGGCGATGGATTCCGGCAAAGCCGGGATCCAAGGCGGCGGCTAAAAGCCGCCGCTTTCCCGCCTTTCCGGGCTATTTTTATCATCAAAGGAGTTTCCCTATGCTGTTCGGAGATAAATCTTCCGCCGTGGATTGGCTGATCGTGGGACTTGGCAATCCCGGACAGAAATATGAGCATACCCGCCATAATATGGGCTTTCTCACCGTGGACCTGCTGGCGGAGCAGAAGGGCGTAAAGCTGAATAAGGTGAAGTTCAAGTCTGCTTACAACATCATGGGCTTTGCCGGCTGCAAATGCCTGGTGATGAAGCCCCAGACCTATATGAACCTCTCCGGCGAGGCGGTGCGGGAGGCGGCGCAGTTCTATAAGATCCCCGCCGACCACGTGCTGGTGATCTATGACGATGTGTCTCTGCCTGTGGGCAAGCTGCGGGTCCGCCCCACCGGCTCCGCCGGCGGACACAACGGCATCAAAAACATCATCGCCCATCTGGGAACGCAGGACTTCCCCCGGATCAAGATCGGCACCGGCGCCCCTGGCGAGGGCGGCGACATGATCGGCTGGGTCATCGGCGTGCCCTCCCAGGCGGAGCGGAAGGTGCTGGTGGAAGCCTTTGAACGGGCTATCCAGGCCGCGGAGTGCGTCATTGAAAATGGCTGCCAGAAAGCCATGAACGACTTCAACTGACCATTCCGCCGGGCAGGTGTCTTGCGGACTGCGGTGGATTGACAAGATTTTCGGCCCGCCGCATAAGAATAGCATGATGCGGAGCAGGCATATCCCGCCCCCCTGAGGGCGGTTTGCGCCTCTCCACACGCATAAATTTCCAATATTTTACAAGGACGGCCGAGACATGGAACAGTTCCTGCAACAACTGAAGACCATACCGGAGATATCTGAGCTGATCCGCCGGGTGGAGGAGGGCGGCTGCCCGGCGGCGGTCACCGGCCTCCAGCCGGTGCAGCGGGCCTGCGTGGGCGCCGCCATAGCTGCCGCGGCGGACCGTCCGGCGGTGTTCGTCTGCGGCGATGACCGGGAGGTCCGCCAGCTGGCAGGCGATCTGCGGACGCTGACCGGACAAGAGCCGGTGCTCCTGCTCTCCCGGGAGTGGCAGTTCCGGCCGGGGGCGGTGTCCTCCCGGGAGTGGGAGCGGAGCCGTCTGGCGGCCCTGTATGCCCTGTCCCAGGGAGAGGTCCGGACCGTGGTGGCCACCGCCGACGCACTGATGGCCCGCACGCTGCCCCCTCAACTGCTGAGATCTCTGACCATTCCGCTGGAAGTGGGCGGGCGGCTGGATCTGAAGCAGCTGACGGACCGGCTGCTCTCCGCCGGATATACCCGCTGCGGCCAGGTGGAGGGCGTGGGCCAGTTCGCCCTGCGGGGCGGCATTCTGGATGTGTTCTCCCCCCTGATGGATCAGCCAGTGCGGTGTGAGTTCTTCGATGACGAGATCGACTCCATGGGCACCTTTGACTCCGGCACTCAGCGGCGGACCGCCAATGTGGACTCCGCCCTGCTGCTGCCCGCCGCCGAGGTGCTGCCCCGCAGGGCGGAGGGCGGCCTGGAGGGGTTGAGCCGGAAGCTCTCCGCCCTGGCCGACAGGCTGGCGAAAAAGCAGAGGACGGAGCAGACCGTGGCCCGCCTGCGGGAGGACGCCGAGCGGCTGAAAAACGGCACGGACCCCGGCGGCATGGACCGCTATCTGGCGGCTGTCTATCCGGAGATGACGGCGGGCGTCCACTATCTGCCCACCGACGCCGTGGTGTTCCTCAGCGAGAGCGGCCGGGTGGACGAGCGGGTGAAGAGCACGCTGCTGCAGAACAAGCAGGATGTGGAGGCCCTGCTGGAGGCGGGGGTCATGGCGGGAGAGTACGGGAAGCTGCTGCTCTCCGCCGAGGAGCTGTACGCCGCGCTGGAGGAGTTCCCCGTCATCATGGCGGACTCCCTGCCCACCTCCCGGCACCCCATGCGGCCCCGGGGGCTTCTCGGCATGAACGCCCGGCAGCTCAGTTCCTACGGCGGCAGCCTGGAGACGGCGGTCACGGACCTGGAGCACTACCGCGGCAGCGGCAGCGCCGTGCTGGTGCTGTGCGCCGGCGAGAGCCGGGCGAGGAATCTCCACCGTCTGCTGGAGGAGCGGGGCATCCCCGCCGCTCTGGACCTGAAGAATGCCGCCATGCCCAAGGGCGGCGAGGTGCGCATCTCCATCGGCGCCCTGTCCGCAGGCTGTGAGTGGCCTGCCTTGAAGCTGGCGGTGCTGACCGAGGGCCAGCTCACCGCCCCGGGACAGAAGCGGGCAAAGCTGAAAAAGGAGTCCAACCGCCAGAAGATCCAGTCCTACACGGACCTGACACCGGGGGACCTGGTGGTCCACGTCCACCACGGCGTGGGCCGGTTCGCGGGCATCCAGCGGATGCCGGTGGACGGCGTGGAAAAGGACTATATCAAGATCGATTACGCAGGGGGCGACTGCCTGTATGTCCCCGCCACACAGCTGGACATGGTGTCCAAGTACATCGGCGGCGGCGAGGACCAGGAGCGCCAGAAGCTGAACAAGCTGGGCGGCACCGAGTGGGCCAAGCAGAAGACAAAGGCGAAGAAGGCCGCAAAGGACCTGGCTAAGGGCTTGACGGCGCTGTATGCCGAGCGGCAGCGCCGCCCCGGCTTCGCCTTCTCGCCGGACTCCCCCTGGCAGCAGGAGTTCGAGGAGGCCTTCCCCTACGCCGAGACTGACGACCAGCTGCGGGCCATCGCGGAGATCAAAAGCGACATGGAAAAGCCCCGGCCCATGGACCGCCTGCTCTGCGGCGACGTGGGCTACGGCAAAACGGAGGTGGCCCTCCGGGCCGTCATGAAGTGCATTCTGGACGGCAAGCAGGCGGCCATCCTGGTGCCCACCACCGTGCTGGCCCAGCAGCACTACGCCACCGCCAGCGGGCGCTTCAAGGATTTCCCGGTGAAGATCGAGGTGCTGTCCCGGTTCACCTCCGCCAAGGAGTCCAAGCGCATTCTGGAAGCCGCCCGGACCGGCGGCCTGGACCTGCTGATCGGCACCCACAAGCTGCTGCAAAAGGGAATGGAGTTCCACGACCTGGGACTGCTGATCATCGATGAGGAGCAGCGCTTCGGCGTCACCCACAAGGAGCGGCTGAAGGAGATGAGCCGCCAGGTGGATGTGCTGACACTGTCCGCCACCCCCATTCCCCGAACGCTGAATATGGCTCTCTCCGGCCTGCGGGACATGTCCACCATCGAGGAGCCCCCCGCCGACCGCCAGCCGGTCCAGACCTACGTGCTGGAGCACGACTGGGCCATTCTGGAGGACGCCATGCGGAAGGAGCTGGCCCGGGGTGGTCAGGTCTACTACCTCCACAACCGGGTGGAGAGCATCGACCTCACCGCCTCCCGCATCCAGAAGATGCTGGGTCCGGAGGTCCGCATCGTGACGGGCCACGGCAAGATGAGCGAGCAGGAGCTGTCCGGCGTGATGCAGGCCATGGTGGACGGAGAAGCGGACGTGCTGGTCTGCACCACCATTATCGAAACAGGCATCGACATCCCCAACGTCAACACCCTCATCATCGAGGATGCGGACCGCATGGGCCTGGCCCAGCTCCATCAGATCCGGGGCCGCATCGGCCGCAGCGCCCGGCGGGCCTACGCCTACCTGACCTACCGCCGGGGCAAGATCCTGCAGGAGACCGCCGCGAAGCGGCTCTCCGCCATCCGGGAGTATGTGGAATTCGGCTCCGGCTTCAAGATCGCCATGCGGGACCTGGAGATCCGGGGCGCGGGCAACCTGCTGGGCCCGGAGCAATCCGGGTATCTGATGAGCGTAGGCTACGACCTGTATTTGAAGCTGCTGGAGGAAGCAGTGCTGGAGGAGCGGGGCGAGGAGAAGCAGATCGAGACCGAATGCTCCGCCGACCTGACCGTCAACGCCAACATCCCGGAGCGGTATGTGCCTTCCCCGGAGCAGCGGATGGACCTGTACCGCCGCATCGCCGCCATCCGCACCGACGAGGATGCCTCCGACCTGCTGGACGAGATGCTGGACCGCTACGGCGAGGCGCCGAGGTCTGTCCTAACTTTGCTGGACGTGGCCCTGCTCCGGGCCGCCGCGGCGAAGGCAGGGGTGTCGGACATCTCCCAGAAGAAGGACGTGCTGAAATTCACCTTGGGCATTTTCCGCCCGGAGGCCCTGGTGTCCGTCTGCAACCTGACGAAGTACAAGTACCGCCTGACCCTGGCGGCAGGCGAGACCCCGGCCCTGTCGCTGAAGCTGAAGACCGGCGACGATGTGCTGGAGACCGCCATGACCCTGGTGGAGGACCTGCGCCTTGCCTCCGGCGGAGAAAAAACAGAATAAAAGCTGTCATGACCGCCCCTCTCCCCTCATATATATAGAGGGACAACCTGGGGGGAGGAGTGGGGTTATGAGGAAGCGCGTGACCATTCTGGCCCTGGTGCTGTGCCTGACCTTGACCGCCTGCGGCGGTGGGGAGGACAACCGGGGCCAGACGTCGTTTTTGGGCGCGGCGGCAGGCATTCAGGAGGACGCGGTGCTGCTGACGGTGGACGGCAGGGAGGTGCCCGCCTGGCGGTATCTGTACTGGCTGGCCTATACCTGTGACCGTGTCAGGGAGCGGTATGAGGAAAACGGCCTGAAGCTGGACTGGGATACGCCCCTGGGCGGCGGCACACTGGCGGACTATGCCCGGGACCAGGCCCTGGCGGACACGGCCCTGTACGCCACGGTGGAAAACTGGGCGGAGCGGTATGACTGCGGCCTGACCGGAGAGGATCAAATAGCCCTGGACGAGGACTGGACGGAAAAGGCGGCGGATCACGGAGGCGAGGAGGCCTATCTGGAGATCCTGGCAGACATGGGGCTGGACCAGGCCCGGGCCAAGGAGCTGTCCGGCGTGGGACAGATGTACGCCAAGCTCTATGCCCTTTCCAACACCGCGGACAGCGCCCTTGCGCCGGACCGGGAGGCCCTGGAGGAATTTGCGGCGGAGCAGGGACTGCTGACGGTGGACCGCATCCTGGTCAGCGCCGGAGCGGACAAAGAGGCCGCCCGCCGGCGGGCGGCGGAGATCTTTTCCCAGCTCAACAGCGCGGCGGACCAGACGGCGAAGTTTACAGAGCTGGCGGCGACGGGAGACGACACGACCGGTCCCCGGACACTGAGCCCCGGAGACGGTGTGCTGGACACGGCGCTGGAAGAGGCCGCCGGAACACTGGCGGAGGGACAGTGTTCCGGCATTTTGGAGTCCGGCGAGGGCTTTTCCATCCTGCTGCGGCTGCCCACGGCCCCGGAGTCTGTATCCGCCGGCTATTTTGACCAGCGGCTCCAATCCGCCGCGGAGGGCGCGGCGGTAGAGACCGCGGAGGAATACGGAAAACTGGATATCGCCGGATTTTACAGATCTCTGCAGGCTGTCCGGGCGGCGGATCATAATACGATTTCTAGATAAAAAGATTTAAAAATCTTTTTATGGCGGCGTGAAACGCCGCCGCAGCTTGTCGAAAAACCATTGTTTAGGAAAAAGAGACTTTCCGCGATGCAGGGGAGCACGAGGGGGCAGCGCCCGCCTCGTGTTGGATCGAATGTCCGCAGCGGACTGCGGCGCAGTCCGTTGCCCGCAAAGCGGGAGATTTTCAAAATGGTGCACATTTTGAAAATCGGGACATTAGCAGGCTGTCGAAAAAGGCCTCCCGGCCTTTTTCGACAGCCTGTGGCGGCGTGAAACGCCGCCGCACCTGCGGCGCGCCAAGAAAAGTATTGACAACATCCCTGGCGGCTGCGCCGCCGGGCCGCATTCCGCGGCCCCATAAAACGATGGCATCGTTTTATGAAGAATTCGTATAAGGAAATGTCCCCTGCTATTTTCGTCACCTTGACGAAAATAGCAGGGGTTATGTCAAAGATTTAACAAATTTTCAAAAACCCAATAGATTTGCTTGACGCGGGGGGAAAAAGCCACTATAATCGAAATCGTGAGAGGTTTGTATCTGCCTGTTTGTCAAAAAATTAGCAATTATGTTAGAAAATTGACAAACAAACTTCTCCACTTTTTTCGTATCCAGGGCGGTATGGATTGCCGCCAAAAATCTAATAAAAAAACGGAGGAACATCATGAAAGACCTTTATATTGTGAATTGCTGCAGAACCGCTATCGGCTCTTTTGGCGGTTCCCTGAAGAACACCCCCGCCGCTGAGATGGGCGCCATCGTGGTCAAGGAGGCCCTGAACCGCGCCGGCGTTAGCCCTGAGCAGGTGGACGAGCTGATGTTCGGCTGCATCCTGACCGCCGGCCTGGGCCAGAACGTGGCCCGCCAGGTCTCTATCAAGGCTGGGATCCCCTACTCTGTTCCCGCCTATACCGTGGGCATGGTCTGCGGTTCCGGCATGAAGTCCGTCATCGAGGGCGCCCGCTCCATCCTGGCCGGCGATTCCGACATCGTGGTCTGCGGCGGCACCGAGAACATGAGCGCCGCCCCCTTCGTCTCCACCGACGCCCGCTGGGGCGCCCGCATGGGTGATAAGAAGCTGGTGGACGAGATGATCAAGGACGGCCTGTGGGACGCTTTTAACAACTACCACATGGGCACCACCGCTGAGAACATCAACGATGTGTGGGGCATCACCCGCAAGGAGCAGGACGAGTTCGCCGCCGCCTCCCAGCAGAAGGCTGAGGCTGCTCAGGCTGCCGGCCGGTTCGACGATGAGATCGTCCCCGTGCCCGTGAAGGTCAAGAAGGAGATCGTGGAGTTCAAGCGCGACGAGTTCCCCAAGGCCGGCGTCACCGCCGAGGGCATCGCCAAGCTGCGCGGCGCCTTCCCCGTGGGTCCCGAGTCCCCCAACCCTGAGGTCGTTCACACCTTCGAGGTCACCGGCGCCCGTGACGCCGAGGACAAGGGCCAGCAGCGCGTCACCGCCGCCAACGCCTCCGGCATCAATGACGGCGCCGCCGCCATCGTGCTGGCCTCCGGCGAGGCTGTTGAGAAGTACGGCCTGAAGCCCATGGTCAAGCTGATCGGCTGGGGCCAGGGCGGCGTCGATCCCAAGATCATGGGTGTCGGCCCCGTGCCCGCCTCCCGCGCGGCCATGAAGAAGGCCGGCGTGACCATCGACGACATCGACCTGGTCGAGGCCAACGAGGCCTTTGCCGCCCAGTCCATCGCCGTGGCCCGTGAGCTGGGCTTTGACATGAGCAAGGTCAACGTCAACGGCGGCGCCATCTCCCTGGGCCACCCCGTCGGCGCTTCCGGCGCCCGCATCATCGTCACCCTGGTGCACGAGATGATGAAGCGCCCCGAGGCCAAGAAGGGCCTGGCTACCCTGTGCATCGGCGGCGGCATGGGCACTGCCGTCGTGGTGGAGAAGTGCTGAGCTTCTGACACAGGACCATTGATCCAATGAACAGAGCGCCCCGGCATTTGCCGGGGCGCTTTTTCTCATATGAGAGAGGATGCACCAAGCGAAGCGGCTTTTGGAAAAGCCTTATCTGCCTGTGCCTCCGCCAAGGCCCCCTGTAAAGGCCAAGACCCGGCGGCTTATGCCGTCGGGCCTTTTCCGTCCTGATGGATGGAGATGGCATTCACCGGGCAGCCGTTGGCGGCGTCCCGGACACGGGACTCCCGGCCCTTTTCCGGCAGGGCGGTGACGGTGGAGTATTTCCCCACGATGCGGAATACCTCCGGCGCCGCGTAAGCGCACATGCCGCAGCCGATGCAGCGGGTGGTGTCGATAGTAATGGTCATGCTGGATGCCTCCTTTTTCTCTATTGTAATGCGTACTGAACAAAGCCGAGAGCCTTGAAAGCCAAGGCCTTCAAGGCCATTTGGCTTTGTTCGAGTGCAAGGTTTTTGAGCTGAATTGTCTAAAAACCTTGCACCTTCCACCGGTAGCGCCGTAGCGCTACCGGTGGAAATACGCATTGTAACAATGGCTGGATCCCATAAAAGCGGCCTCTTTGAGCCGTATTTATGGGATTGCGCGGCTACCGCCGCGCGAATAAACCGCAAAGCGGTTTATTCAGTAGACATTATTGTAATACATTTTCGGGCGTTCTCCAAATATTTTTTGAGGCAGGGAACTTTTGAGACGGCGCGACCGTCTCTTTCCCTGGAGAAAGGGGTATTTTTGGCAAAACCGCAAAATTTTTGTTTCCAAATCGACATTTACTTTCCCGCGCGGTTGTGGTATTCTAGTGAGACATTATGTAGACCACACGTTCCGGACGTTTTGGAGGAAATCTATGAAGCATCTGTTTCGCAAGACTCTATCCCTGTTTCTGACATTGACACTGGCCGCGTCCCTGAGCCTGCCCGCCGCGGCGTCGGAGGCTTTGGGCGACGATCTGACGGCGAAGGACACGCTGCTGAACGAGGAGACGCAGCTCTCCACCAATGTGTTCTGGAGCACGTCGTATTCGGACCGCCGCACGGAAAACCTGATCACCTACACCCCAAATGAACGGGTGACGCCCATCGTCACCTACGGCGACGTGCTCACCGACCGCAGTACCATCTCCTCCGCGGCGAAAAAGCTGGAGGGGGCGGGCTACCGGGTGGTGGCGGGCATCAACGGCGACTTCTATAATGTGAACACCGGCCTGCCCATCGGCATCGTCATCACAGAGGGCGTGATCCGCAGCAGTGATGCCGGGTATTACGCCATCGGTTTCCGGGAGGACGGCACCGCCGTTCTGGGAAAGCCGGGCCTGAAGTTCACCGTGGACATGGGCTACCAGGCGGATAACGGCTCCGGGATGCCTGGGGAGGTCACCCGCCAGATCACGGCGGTCAACAAGGCCCGGGTGTCCACCGGCGGCATCTATCTCTATACATACGACTTCAATGCCAAGCACACCACCGGCACCACGGAGGCCGGCGTGGATGTGCTCTGCACCATTGAGGATGGTCAGCTCTCCATCGGAGAGGCCATGACTTTGACGGTGGAGCGGGTCATGGAGACGGCCTCCGCCACCGCCATCGGCCCGGACCAGGTGGTGCTGTCCGCGAATCTCCAGTCTGACGAGTACCTGGTAAACACCCTGCGGAACCTTTCCGAGGGCACGGAGCTGACACTGTCGGTCTCTGCGGCCAGCGATGCGTGGAATGATGTGGAGTATGCCGTCGGCGCTCTGTATTCCCTGGTGGAAAACGGCAGCGTGGCCTCCGGCCTGCAGGCCGGAGCGGCGCCCCGCACCGCCGTGGGCCAGCGGCCCGACGGGACCCTGCTGTTTTACACCATCGACGGCCGGAAGTCCGGTCACTCCATCGGCGCCACCATGTCCCAGGTGGCCCAGCGGCTGATCGAGCTGGGCTGCACCACGGCCCTGTGCCTGGACGGCGGCGGCTCCACCACCCTGACGGTCACAGCCCCTGACGAGCTCGCCGCCGGGCGGGTGAACACCCCCTCCGACGGCGGGGAGCGGGCGGTCACCAACCAGATCTTCCTGGTGGCGGGCAGTGAGCCCTCCGGCAAGCTGAGCCACTTCTATGTCAGCGCGGACCACGATTACGTGTTGGCGGGCAGTAAGGTGAACATCTCCGCCTCCGCGGTGGACACCAATTACATCCCCATGGACAGGGACTATGACCTGGATGCCTCCGCCGGCAAGCTGGACGGCAATGTGCTGACCACGCCCAGCAGAGGCGGCGAGATCACCATTACTGCCGAGAGCGGCAAAAAGAAGGGCACCACCACGGTCTACGCCATCGCGGAGCCCACGGATGTGGCCATCCGCAACAGCAGCGGCACCATCATCACGACCTTGAGCGCGGCGCCCGGGACTACCACGGCCCTGACCGGCTCCGCCGCCTATCACCACATCTCCCTGAAGGCCGACCCGGAGGCCTTTGACTGGGAGGTGACAGGCGGGATCGGCACCATCGACCAGTCCGGTAATTTCACCGCCACCACCCCCGGCTCCGGCACCATCACCGCCACCGCCGGCGGAAAGACCGCCACGGTGCAGGTGACCGTTTCCCAGATGGCCCTTCGGACGGTGGAGGACTTTGAGAACGGTCCAGGGACGATTTACAGTCCCACGCCCACCGGCGGTATGAGCGCGGAGCAAAACACCGTTATGGAGTACGTGGCTTTCGGCAGGGGCTCCCTGAAGCTGCATTACAGCATGGCCGGCAGCAGCTCCAGCAGCATGATGGACTACACCCTTCCCGCCGGATATAACACCCTGAACCTCTGGGTGTACGGCGACCAGTCCGGAAATTCCCTGTACGTCCGCACGGGCGGCGGCGAGGAGCTTCTGGTATGCACCCTGGATTTCATCGGATGGAAACAGTGCAGTGTCAGTATGCCCTCCGGAGAGACACAGCTCATCGCCATCGGTGTGAGCGGCCAGACGGAGGAGACATGGGCCGAGGAAACCGGAGAAGTCACGGTGACACATCTGACTCCCGCCGAGGGGACCATTTATCTGGACCAACTGGTGGCCTCCTATGGTGGTGTGATAGACCAGGAAGCCCCCGCTGTGAGTCTTAAGGCGGAGGGCGCGACGCTCATCGCCGCCATCAGCGACGCGGTGGACGGCGTACTGCCCCAGTCCGCCGTGAGCGTCACCTGGGACGGTGTGGAGCAGACCTTTACCTATAACACCTCCACCGGCGCCCTGTCCACCTCCACCATCAGCGACGGTGCCCCCCACCGCATCACCGTCACCGCCAGGGATGGCTCCGGAAACATCGGCCGGGCCTCCTATGACGTACCGGTGAGCGAGGACTACACGCCCCGCTTTACCGACACGGTGAACTACTGGGCGGCCAATTTTGTGGACTATCTCTACAACGCCGGCATCACCACCGGCTATGCCGACGGCACCTTTCGCCCCAACCAGAACATCACCCGGGCGCAGTTCGCCGTGATGCTGTACCGCTACCTGGGGCTGGACGAGAGCAAGTATGCCAATGTGAGTCTGCCCTTTGCCGACACGGGCAAGATCGCGGATTACGCCATTCCCGCCATCAAGGCGTTGTACAGTGAGGGTATCATCAACGGCTCCACCGGCAAGGACGGCAGGATGTATTTCAACCCCAACGCCAGCCTGACCCGTGCCCAGGCCGCCACCATGATCGGCCGGACACAGGAGAAGGGGTACGCCTCCGTCAGCCTGACTTTTAAGGACGCCGGGAAGATCCCCGCCTATGCCGCCTCCTATATCCAGACCATGGCGGCCCAGGGAGTCATCAGCGGCTATGAGGACGGCAGCTTCAAGCCCAACAACAACATCACCCGGGGCCAGATGGCAAAGATCCTGTATAATTTAATGTAAAAGCGGCAGAAGCCCGGCGCGTCAGCGCCGGGCTTTTTCGCAGATCTGAGGGGCGGGACCGCTTGGAGAAAAGGCGGCCGGATATCCAGTCCTTTATGCCTCCCGGCTCAAAATCTGCAGGGCCTCCAGATACCGGGGGTCCTCACGGGCGGAATCAAAGGCGGTGTCCGACAGCAGGGTGCCCCGCAGCATCTGGCCCAGGGAGCGGCGGTATTCGCCGTACTGCTCCTCCGGGACCGGGGACTGGCACAGCAGCAGATGGGGCACCTCGCGCTCCATCAGCGCATGGGCAGCCGTCAGCAGGTGGTCCAGAGCCTGGTCCGCCCGGCCCCACTGCAGGTCGTAAGCTGCCAGCAGAATGTCCGTCTGGGCACCGGGATAGCCCAGGGCATCGGCGATGGTACGGTATGCCTGAAAGGCCCGGTGGGCTTCCGCCTCCGTCCTTGCCAGGCTGGGAGAGGTCAGGGCCAGCAGACTGTTCAGCACGGAGGTGCTGCCTCCCGCCAATTGCGTCTGGGCGGAGAGGCGGGCCTTCTCCCAGTCGCCCCGCTTTTGATACAGCGCGGTGTACAGTCCCTGGGGAGAGAGGAAGAGGTTGGGCAGCGCGTCCAGAAGCGCCTCCGCCCGGTCCAGCTCTCCGCTGTTCAGCGTCAATCCCGCCAGCAGATAGGTGGCGGTGGGGCGCAGCTTTTCATCTCCGTGCCGCTGGGCAAAGGTCAGCCCCTGCTCCGCGAGGTTTCGGGCCTCCTCTGCCTCCGGCTCGCCCCAGCCGGATATCGCGGGGAGGCTCATGGCAAGGCTGGCGAGCTGAAACTGCAAAAGGGCGTCGTTGGGGTAGCGGCGCACCGCCGTCCGCATCCGCTCCAGCGCCGCCCCGGCGTCCTGACGGGCCAGCTGCGGGATCTCCTTCATCAGGGCCAGAAGTCCCTCCTGGGAGAGGGTGGGCGTAAAGGACAGCAGGGTGTTCACATCCGTGTCCAGCGCCCGGGCGATGGGGGCCAGCAGGGTCAGGTCCGGGCAGCTGGAGCCCGTCTCCCACTTGCTGACGGCGGGAGTGGAGACGCCCACGGCATCCGCCAGCTGTTCCTGGGTCATGCCCTGCTTCTTCCGCAGGTCACAGATCACATTTCCGATGTTCGATTCCATCAAAAACCTCCTGAAGAGAAGTCCAAGGCGCCTTGTCTGCCACCAGAATATCATGTACCGGAAAATTCCACAATGGAGGCAAAGTTAACGAATGGGAAGAAATTTTTAACCAATGGGAAAGAAAAACGCCGCCCGGCAAGGCGGCGTTTTGTATTGTCTGGAAATTGACTCAGATATCCTGACGGCCCGCCAGGGCCCGGGTCAGCGTGGCGTTGTCCGCGAATTCCAGATGGCCGCCCACGGGGATGCCGTAGGCCAGCCGGGTGACGCGCACGTCAAAGGGCTTCAGCAGGCGGGCGATGTACATGGCGGTGGTCTCGCCTTCGGTATCCGGGTTGGTGGCCATGATGACCTCCTGGATGCCCCCCTTAGCCACCCGTTCCACCAGGGACTTGATGGACAGGTCGTCCGGCCCCACATGGTTCATGGGGGAGATGACGCCGTGGAGCACATGGTAATGCCCGTTGTACTCCCGGCTCCGCTCAATGGCGGCCACGTCCCGGGGGTCCGTCACCACGCAGATGGTGGTGCTGTCCCGCTTGGGAGAGGCGCAGATGGGGCACAGCCCTCCGGCGGTGAAATTCTGGCATACCGGACAGCAGGTGACGGAGCGCTTGGCGTCCAGAATGGCGTCCGCGAACTCACGGGCGGATTCCTCCGGCAGGCCCAGGACATAGAAAGCCAGACGCTGGGCGGATTTGCCGCCGATGCCGGGGAGCCGGGCGAACTGTTCCACCAGCTTTTCCAGGGGTGCGGGGAAGTATTCCATGTTTCGTTGCTCCTTTGATAGGCCCGCCGCGGGCGGGCCGGTGAATTGAGATCATGTTCGGCGGGAGGCGCCTGCGGACGGTGGAGTTTGAAAGGGGCTGGTCCGGGATCTATGGCAAACAGCGCCGCCGGCGCGCAGTAACGCCCTGTTTTTTCAGAGGGGGGTGTCCCTCATAGGTTCAGCCCCGCAGCTCCGCGATGCGGGCGGGGATGTCCGGGGCCTTATACACAGCGCTGCCCGCCACCAGCACGTTGGCACCGGCTTCTATGCAGGTCCTGCAGGTATCGGGGGCCACGCCGCCGTCCACCTCCAGCTCGCAGGCGGGATTCTTTTCATCAATGAGCTTGCGCAGCGCGGCGACCTTGGGCATCATGTCCGCCATGAACTTCTGACCGCCGAAGCCCGGCTCCACAGTCATGACCAGGATCAGGTCCACATGCTCCAGGAAGGGCAGGGCCGCCTCGGCGGGTGTCTTGGGCTTCAGGACGATACCGGCCTTTTTGCCCTTGGCGTGGATCTTGTTAATGGCCTCCATGATCTTGTGCGCAGAGTCCGCCTCCACATGGACCGTCACCAGGTCGGCGCCGGCGTCGCAGAACTGCTCCACATACCGCACCGGCTCCACGATCATCAGATGGACGTCCAGAAACATGTCCGTCACCTTGCGGATGGACTGCACCACCGGGATGCCGATGGAGATGTTGGGCACGAATACGCCGTCCATCACGTCCACATGGACGTAGTCGGCGGCGGAGATGCGGTGGATATCCCGCTCCAGATTCGCAAAGTCAGCGGAGAGGATGGACGGTGCGATTTTGATCATGACAAAGCCCTCTTTTCTGTCAGTTTCACGGCGGCGGAGCCGGGACAGGCCAAATGGACGAGGTTGCAGGGGGAAACGGGGCCGCATAAGATGGTGCAAGCGGCCGGGACGCCCCCAGTCAACAACTCCGCGCAGCGTCCGCCCCCCTGGGTTTGGCGCCGCCGCTTTTTTGAATAGGGAGCCGGCGGGACCAGCCGCCGGCTCCCCTTTTGCGTTGGAACCAGTTTATCAAATTCCCGCCGCAAAAGCAACCGAAGGGGCAAATTTTTACATTGTTGCAAAAACGACTGAAAGTTTTAGAATATTAAGATATTCTAATATAAAAAAGGAAAGGCGGTTGACCGATGGAAAATCGCATAGACTATGAGGAGCGGGCGGCGCTGCTGAAGGCGCTTTCCAACCCGGTCCGGCTGCGGATCGTCCACGGCCTGCTGACCACCGGCTGCCACAACGTCAGCTGCATGGAGGTCAAAACGGGGATGTCCCAGTCCTGCATCTCCCAGCATCTGCAGAAGCTGCGGGCGGCAGGCGTGGTGACGGCGGAGCGGTCCGGAAACGAGGTCTATTACCGCGCCGCGTCGCAGAAGGTGGCCGCCCTGGTGGCGGCCCTGATGGGAGAGGAGGCGGACGCCTATGTCCTATGATGTGCTGGTCATCGGCGGCGGTCCGGCGGGCCTGTCCGCGGCGCTGAATGTCCGGGCCAGAGGGCGCAGCGTGCTGGTGGTGTCCAATCCGATGGAGGAAAATCCCCTGTGGCGGGCGGAAAAGGTGGACAACTACCTGGGCCTGCCCGGCATGTCCGGCCCCCAGCTGCTGACCGCCCTGCGCCGCCACGCGGAGGAAGCCGGGGTGGAGTTCCGCACTGGAAAGGTGCTGAACGCGGTCCGGATGGGAGACACCTGGTATGTGAGCATCGAGAGCGACATGGAAAATGCGAAAGCCATTGTTCTGGCGGCAGGCGTGGCCCGGGGAAAGAAGTTCCCCGGCGAGGCGGAATTCCTGGGGCGGGGCGTCAGCTACTGCGCCACCTGCGACGGAATGCTGTACCGGGGCAGGCCGGTGGCGGTGCTGGGGTACAGTGATACCGCCCGCAAGGAAGCGGAGTTTTTGCAGGGCATCGGCTGTTCCGTCACTTATTTCGACCGGCCCAGGCGCTGCACCATCACCGGAGGGGATCAGGTGGAAGCCGTCACCTGTGACGGGGAGACAGTTCCCGTGGCCGGGGTGTTCCTCCTGCGGCCCACCATGGCGCCGACGGACCTCTTTCCGGGGCTGGCCGTGGAGAACGGCTATGTGACGGTGGACCGGAAGATGGCTACCAGTCTGCCGGGGGTGTTTGCGGCGGGAGACTGCACCGGAGGTCCCCTTCAGGTGTCCAAGGCCGCCGGCGAGGGCCTGGTGGCGGGACAGAGTGCCGCCGGATACGCGGCGGAAATATGGAGAAAGACAAATCCATGATAAAATCAGTAAAGGAGAAATCATTATGGCGATCAATCATCTGAAAACTGCGGAATTCGACGCTGCCGTGGACGCGGCTCCCCTGGCGATGGTGGACTTCTGGGCCTCCTGGTGCGGCCCCTGCAAGATGCTCTCCCCCGTGGTGGAGGCCATTGCGGACCAGTATGCGGGCCGTGCCCTGGTGGGCAAGGTCAATGTGGACGAGGAACCGGACTTGGCCGCGCGCTTCGGCGTCATGAGCATCCCCACAGTGGTGTTCCTGAAAAACGGCCGGGAGTTTGACCGGAAGGTGGGCGTCATGCCCGCTGAGGCGTTTACCTCCATTTTGGATGAAAACCTGTGACAGGCTGAAAAGAGCGGGGCACCCGAAAAGGGCGGTCCCGCTCTTTACTGTCCGCGTTTTTTGTGCTATCTTATATCTTAAATAGAAAAGGAAAGGAAGGAAGTTTTCATGGCCTGTGACAACACCCGTCCCTGCCCCTGTACGTATGACTGCCCCCGGCATGGCAAATGCTGCGAGTGTGTGGCCCACCACCGGGACCACAACGAGGGCGTGCCCGGCTGCTTCTTCTCTCCGGAGGCCGAGGCCGCCTATGACCGCAGCGTGGAGGCCCTGGCCCGGGACCGGGGGCTGCTCTGAGGATGGAAAGACGCCTCCGCGCTTTGGGCACATACCATAAAGAAGTCAACACCCGCCGGGAAGAAGTTGCTTTTCGACGGGTGCTGCTTTATAATGAATTTTCCAACAAAGAAGAAACTGTCAAAAATCAGGCGAAACAACCGGCATTGCGGATCATGCCATTCATCGTGGGAAGGGAGATATTTCAATGCGGGATCTGGGCGTTTTTCAAAGTCTTGGCGCAGTATGGGTCAGAGTTCTTGCAGAGATTGAAAACAACGGAGCTGCAGCCATTTACACGGATAATGCCGGAGAACAGGCGGATGTAAAAGAGCTGTTTGACGTGACTGCGGAAGTGCAGAACGCTGACCTGCCGGATGCGATCATCGAAAGGCATAAGGTCCGGGAGGAATATGACTGGATGGTCCGCAACTTTACCGTGCAGGGCGAAGTACCGGAATTACATCACGAAAACTCATATGCCTCCCGCCTGTATTCCTATATGGGTAAGAAGAATCAAGTGGATTGGCTGGTTGACCGGCTGCGGAGCAATCCAACCACTCGATCTGCTGCCATTACGATGTTTGAACCCTTGACGGATGAGGGATATATCCCCTGCGTCAGCCTTCTGGATTTTCAAGAGAATGCCGGGCAATTAAATATGACCGCATACTGCCGCGCACTGGATTTTGGGTGCAAGGCGTATGTCAACCTTGTGATGTTACGCCTGATCCAGAACGACATTGCCGAAAAGGTCGGTATGAAATGCGGCAAATTAACACTCCTCGTTAAATCAGCGCATTTTTATTTGCGGGACAGGGATAAGGTCCTGAAGATCCTGCGGGAAGAACACGCTGTTTGAAGAGTAAGGCGGCCTTTAGTTTAAAGTGTATGGTAAATTTCTGCTTGCCGCCCTCTCTAACGGACACTTTCCTTGAAAGTGTTCTAGTGAGTCACATGGTATAAAAGCGGCAAGGCGGACCGCACCGGTCCGCCTTGCCGCTTTTCTTCTTTATCTTTTCCTGACAGGGCGATGCAGGCGTCTTTTCATCAGCCTACTCAAAGACCGCCGCCAGGAGAGCCATGGCCTCCGGCAGGTGGCCGGGTTCCAGGCCGGCGTAGTTCACCACCAGCGTATGGGCGTATCCGGCGCGGGGCACCATCGCATATTCGGACAGAAAACCCAGCCGGATCCCCAGGCCCTCCGCCCGGCGGCGGAGGACCTCATCGTCCTGGTCCGTGTCCAGGCGCAGGAGAAAATGGAGCCCGGCCCCCTGTTCGGAGATGGTGATACGGCTGGAAAAGGGACTGGTGCGAAAGGCCTCCAGCACAGCGGCCCGGCGGACACGGTATTCCTTCCGCATCCGGGACAGGTGCTGCTCGTAGTGGCCCCGGCTGAGAAACCGGGCCAGAACACTCTGCTCCAGCGCCGGGACGGTGCAGGCATAAAAGCCAAGCTCCCGGCGGTAGCGCTCCAGCAGGCGGGGCGGCAGGACCATGAAGCCCACACGCATGGAGGGCGAGATGGTCTGGGAGAAGGTGTTCATGTAGATGACGCGCCCGCCGCTGTCGATGCTCTGCAAGGTGGGGATGGGCCGTCCGGCAAACCGGAACTCGCTGTCGTAGTCATCCTCAATGATGATGCCCCCGGTCTCCTCCGCCCACCGCAGCAGGGCCTGCCGCCTTCCGATGGGGGTGACGATGCCGGTGGGATAGTGGTGGGAGGGGGAGATGTGGGCCACATTGGCCCCGGACGCTTTCAGCGCGGCAAGGTCCATCCCCCACTGGTCCAGCGGCACCGGGACGCAGGCCGTGCCGCATTTGCCGTAGACCTGCCGGATCTTGGGATAGCCGGGGTCCTCCAGGGCGAAGACCGTGTCCCGGCCCAGAAGCTGGGCCAGCAGCAAATACAGGTACTCCGCGCCCGCGCCCACCACGATCTGCTCCGGAGACACCGCCATACCCTTGAGATCCCGCAGGTCATCGGCGATGGCCTGCCGCAGGGCGTAAAGCCCCTGGTGCGGCACCGGGACCAGGAGGGCCGCGCCGCCCTCGGACAGGACCTGGCGAGTCAGCCGCGACCAGGTGGACACGGGAAAGCGGGAGCCGTCTACCCGGTTGCTCCGCAGGTCCAGCTTCCAGGCGGCAGGCGGCGCTTCCGGCGGAATGGCCGCCGGTGCCGCCGCCTCCGGCGCCCGGTCCACGGCGGAGACAAAAAAACCCCGCTTGGGCTGGGTATAGACGTAGCCCTCCGCCTCCAGCTGCTGGTAGGCACCCTCCACGGTGATGACGGAGATATGGAGGTGCTCCGCCAGGGCGCGCTTGGAGGGCAGGCGCTCCCCCGCCGCCAGGGTGCCGCTCAGGATATCCGCCCGGATGCGGCGGTACAGATATTCATATAAGGAGAGCCCGCCCCGCTCCTCCAATGGATAGGTCAGCATATGCCAGCTCCTTTCTGACCTTATAAAAAATAATAAAATTGGATATTTGAATCATATCACAAATGCCGTATGCTGGCAATAGCAAATGGAGCGGCAGGCTCCGGAAGGAGAAGGGTATATGGAAAAGACATTGGGGCAGAGAGAACTCCCGCTGTTTCACAGGGTCCTGCTGCTGGTGCTGACGGCACTGTTCGCGGCCTTTGCCTGTGTGGCGACCATGGTACTGGTGGTCCCCTCCCCCACCGGCGGCTATATGAATCTGGGCGACGCAGTGGTATTGACCGGCGCGTTTTTGCTGGGACCGGTATACGGCGCCATCGCCGGCGGCGTAGGCTCCGCCCTGGCGGACCTGCTGGCGGGCTATGCCTCCTATGTCCCCGCCACCCTGGTGATCAAGGCCGTCATGGGTCTGCTGGCAGGCGTGCTGTACAGGGGCATCGGAAGGAAGTGGAACGGTCTGGGCCTGCTGGTCTGCGCGGCAGCGGGGGAGATCCCCATGATAATAGGATACTGGCTGTATGACGGCTTTTGGATGAAGAGCCTGACCGGCGCCGCCGCGGGCATTCCCAGCAACCTGGTGCAGGCGGCCTTTGGCATCGTGGTGTCCGTGGCGCTGGCGGCGGCCCTGCGGAGGAACCACGATGTCCGCAGGCTGTTTCCCAATCTGTGATTTCTGAACAGTCTGAACAGGGAAAAGCGCCCCCGCGGGTTCTAAAACCCGCGGGGGCGCTGTGGGCTGTCGATAAACCGGGAAATATTGCGCGGCGGGAAGGAAGATAGTTACAAAAGACTGCGCAGCTCTTGGCGGCTTTGCCGCTTTAGAGCTGCGGCGTACCCCTTGCGGGTAAACCCAGGAAGGGTGTCTTTCGTTTTTAATCATAAGTTTTTCTGACCTGTTCAAGGCCAGAAAAACTTGCTTCAGCTTGGCGAAAAATTTTCGCCAAGCTGAAGCGCCCCCGCGGGTTCTAAAACCCGCGGGGGCGCTGTACGTTATAGTGATTTACAGGCCGCCCAAGCCGTCAGGCCCCATGCCGCTGCTCCAGGGGTCCTGCTGGGACGCGGCGTCCTCACCCACGCCGGAGGTGCGCTTGGCGGTCTCGAAATAACCAAGCTCCACGCATTGATAGTTGGGGACATAGAACAGGGACACCGCCAGGGACCACAGGCCGCTGATCACCAGCCGGCCCCAGGGAGGAAGCAGCAGAGCGCTTTCAACCTCCTGAAGGAGCATGGCGGGGTCCGTGAAACCGCTGTACAAAGACTGAAATACCACCTGATACAGAAGGCCGATCTGAAGGATGGCGGGAACAGAGGCCAGCAGGCTCCAGCCCAGATAGCTCAGGTCCAGGGTAAAGAGCTGGCCCTTGTAGCCCACGGTCTGCCGCTTGCTCATGGCCAGGGCCTCCATCACGCCGATGCCGGGATTTTCATACAGGTTGTACAGGGCGAAGCGGTAGCGGTAGCTGGCGATGATGCCGGGGATCACAAAGAGCATGGACCACAGAGAGACGAAAATGGCTGTCACGATCTCCAGCCCGATGATCTTGCCCACAAAGGAGAAGCCGTCGAACAGCGTCAGGTATTCGGCCCGCTCGCCCCGGCGGACGGCCATGCAGTACAGCACGAAGCCGGCGCTCAGAATGGCGTTCAGCAGCGCGGCCAGCACGTAGACGAAAATGCCCAGCAGGTTCCGGTCCGTCACGGCCTGGCCGCCGCCAGCCCATTCGTCCACCAGGCTGATGACCAGCAAAAGCGCCAGATACAGCGCCGTCATAGCCTTGGGAGATACCTGTGCGTCCGCCAGCAGAGTCTTCACATCAGCTTTCAGCTGCTTTCGGTCGATCCATTCAACCATCATGGCATGATCCTCCATTTGACTTGGCCTGCCGGTGATCCCGGCAAAATAAATTGGAAATAGTCTATCATGTTTTGGCGGAATTGACAAGTAAGACTGCCCGGATCCGGTGATATTCCCGCAAAATGAAAGGAAATGCCCTAAATTACCAGGGAATTGTGAAAAAAAGAACATTTTCCATAAAAATCGGCGTTCACAGTCTGGACATTTTTAAAATTAGGGTGTAGAATAAAGCGCAGTATGTGGTAGTATCATCAGTGCATATCTGCCTGTTCCCGGCCGATGGATCGGGCTCTGCCATGCACTGGCGCTATCAGGAGTAAAAATGAGGTGAAGACAATGGCACAAGCTTTCTTTGGCGGCGTTCATCCAAATGACATGAAAGCCGCGACCAATGAAAAGGCCATCGAACAGCTGGCACCGCCGGCAGAGGTGGTCATTCCCATGTCGATGCACTTTGGCGCACCTTGCACCCCCCTCGTAAAAGCTGGGGACCATGTAAAAGTGGGCCAGAAGATCGGCGAATTCCGCGGCTTGGGCGCGCCCATCCACGCCAGCGTTTCCGGTAAGGTCAAGGCTGTGGAGCCCCGTCCCTATTCCATGGGCGGCGACATGATGTCCGTGATCATTGAGAACGACTTCCAGGACGAACTGTCCGAGGAGATCCAGGCTCCCGCCGATCCCGACGCCCTGACGGTGGACGAGATGGTGGAGGCTGTCAAGAACGCCGGCATCGTCGGCATGGGCGGCGCGACATTCCCCACCCACGTCAAGATCTCCGGCGGCATCGGTAAGGTGGATACCGTCATCATCAACGGCGCGGAGTGCGAGCCCTACATCACCGGCGACCACCGCACCATGCTGGAGCGCCCCGAGGAGATCATCGGCGGCTGCAAGTATCTGGCCAAGATGTTCGGCGTGGACAAGGTCGTCATCGGCGTGGAGGACAATAAGCAGAACGGCATCGACGCCATGAACAAGGTCATCGCCGAGCAGAAGGCCCCCGTTGTGGTGGAGCCCCTGCACTGCCGGTACCCCCAGGGCGGTGAGAAGCAGCTCTGCCAGGCCATCACCGGCAAGCAGGTGCCTCCCGGAGGACTGCCCAGCAACATCGGCTGCGCCGTGTTCAACATCAACACCACCTGCGCCATCTACCGCGCCATCACCCAGGGCATGCCCGTGGTGAACAAGATCGTCACGGTCTCCGGCTCCGGCGTCATCGAGCCCAAGAACATCGAGTGCCCCATCGGCACCCCTGTCTCCTGCCTGTTCGACGCCTGCGGCGGCCTGAAGGACGGTACATACAAGATCATCGCCGGCGGCCCCATGATGGGCATGGCACAGTACACCGCGGATGTTCCCGTGGGCAAGGGCACCGGCGCCATGCTGGCCTTCTGCGAGAATGAGGAGCAGACCGTGGAGAACCCCCAGTGCATCCGCTGCGGCAAGTGCGTCTCCGCCTGCCCCGTGCACCTGGAGCCTCTGTTTATGTACCAGTATGCCTCCAAGGGCATGGTGGATGAGCTGAATGACGCCCACATCATGGACTGCATGGAGTGCGGCGCCTGCGCTTACGCCTGCCCCGCCCGGATGCATCTGACCCATATGTTCAAGTACGGCAAGCAGCTGGTGAAGAACAAGGCAGCTGCCGATAAGGCCGCGGCTGAGGCCAAGAAGGCCGCGGAAGAGAAGAAGGAGGCTGTGAACAAATGACGGATTACAAGAATTTGAAGCTCATTGCCACTTCCAATCCTCATATCCGCGGCAGCGAGACCACCCGCTCCATCATGCTGGACGTCATCATCGCCATGGTGCCCGCCCTGGTCTGGGCTGTGTTCTGCTTTGGCGTGAAAGCCCTGACACTGACCGTGGTGTCCGTGGTGGGCTGCATGTTCTTTGAGTGGCTGTACCGCAAACTCCTGAAAAAGCCCCAGTCCGTGGGCGATCTCAGCGCTGTTGTCACCGGCATGCTGCTGGCGTTCGTCAGCCCTGTTACCACTCCCTACTGGATGATCCTCATCGGCGACTTCTTCGCCATCATCGTGGTCAAGCAGCTCTTCGGCGGCATCGGCAAGAACTTTGTCAACCCCGCCCTGGCCGGCCGTGCGTTCCTGCTGGGCAGCTATGCCGGCGTCATGACCACCTGGGTGGACCCCGCCGCGGGCAAGGCTCCCCTGCTGGGCGGCGCCGCGGACGTTGTCACCGCCGCCACCCCGCTGGCCTACATGAAGGGCTCCGGGGACGCTGTGGCCGCCAGCTTTGCTGAGCTGACCGCCAAGTATCCCGTGGCTGACATGTTCCTGGGCAAGACCGGCGGCTCCCTGGGCGAGGTCTCCGCCCTGCTGCTGATCGTGGGCGGCGTGTACCTGATCTGGCGCAAGGTCATCAACTGGCAGACTCCCGTGGCCTATATCGGCACCGTGGCTGTCCTGACCTTCCTGTTCCCCAAGGCCGGCTCCAACGTGGAGTGGATGCTGTACAGCCTGTTCGGCGGCGGCCTGATGCTGGGCGCCTTCTTTATGGCCACTGACTACGCCACCTCTCCCGTCACCAAGAAGGGCCAGCTGATCTTCGGCATCGGCTGCGGCCTGTTCACCGTGTTTATCCGTTACTTTGGCTCCTATAACGAAGGCGTCTGCTACTCCATCATGGTCATGAACCTGTGCGTGGCCCTGATCGACAAGTACACCAAGCCCACTCGTTTTGGCGTCGTAAAATCCGATAAGAAGGAGGCGGCTGCGAAATGAGTAACGAAGTGAAAACCAAGGCAAAGGTCGATATGGACCCCAAGTACATCATCAAGCTGACCGTGACGCTGTTTGTGACCTGTGTGATCGTCGCCGGCCTGCTGGGCTATGTCAACAGCATCACCGCCGGTCCCATCGCTGAGACCAACTGGAAGAACACCGTGGAAGCCATGAAGGCCGTCGTGGCGGACCCCGACAACACCGAGTTCTCCGAGGCGATGGAAAACAGCGAGGCCATGACCGCCGCCGCTTCCGGCGCCGGCGCCACGCTGGACTCTGTTTATGAGGCCACCGTGGGCGGCGAGAGCGCGGGCTACGCCATCAAGGTGGTGGCCTCCGGCTCCCAGGGCAACATTGAGATGATGGTCGGCGTGGACGGCGAGGGCGCTGTCTCCGGCGTCTCCATCGTCAAGAACTCCGAGACCTCCGGCATCGGCTCCAAGGTCATGACCAACGTCAACGGCGTTCTGGACCAGTTCATCGGCAAGAGCGCCGCCGACGGCACCCTGATAGTCGGCACCAATGTGGACGCCATCTCCGGCGCCACCGTGTCCACCAAGGGCGTTACCACCGGCGTCAATGCCGCGCTGGCCGTGGCCGGTGCCATCGGCTGAGAAAGGGGGAGCTGAATTATGAATTTCGGTAGACAACTGAAAGAAGGTCTGTTGACACAGAACCCCGTTCTGGTCCAGGTGCTGGGCATGTGCTCCACCATGGCGATCACGACCTCCATCGCAAACGGTCTGGGCATGGGCGTCTCCGTGCTCATCATCCTGACGCTGTCCAACATCGTTATCGCGGCCATCCGCAAGCTGGTTCCCGATAAGATCCGTATCGCCATGTTCATCGTGGTCATCGCCGGCTTCGTGACCTGCGTGGACCTGTGCCTGCAGGCGTTCGTTCCCGCCATTGCCGCGTCTCTGGGCGTGTTCATCCCCCTGATCGTGGTGAACTGCATCATTCTGGGCCGCGCCGAGGCCTTCGCCTATAAGAACGGCGTCCTGGCCTCCGCTGTGGATGGCGTCTGCCAGGGCATCGGCTACACGCTGGTCCTGCTGGTGATGTGCTTCATCCGCGAGCTGCTGGGCGCCGGCACGCTGAACGGCATCCGCCTGATCCCCGAGCAGTACCCTGTCGGCATGCTGACTCTGCCTGTGGGCGGCTTCCTGGTCCTGGGCACTCTGATCGCCACCATGCAGTGGGCGCTGTCTAGATCCAAGAACAAGGAGGAGAGCAAATAATGGATCAGATTTTTGAACTCCTGGCAATTACGCTGGGCGCCGTTTTGGCGAACAACTTTATCTTCTCCCAGTTCCTGGGCATCTGCCCCTTCCTGGGCGTTTCCAAGAAGATCGACACCGCTGTTGGCATGGGCGTGGCCGTGACTTTCGTCATGGGCCTGGCCTCCGCCGTGTGCTATGTGGTCAACGAATTCGTGCTGACCCGGTTCGGCCTGGAGTACATGCAGACCGTGGCCTTTATTCTGGTCATCGCCTCTCTGGTGCAGTTCATTGAAATGTTCCTGCAGAAGTCCATGCCCTCTCTGTACACCGCACTGGGTGTGTATCTGCCTCTGATCACCACCAACTGCGCTGTGCTGGGTGTGGTGCTGCTGAACGTGCAGAACAACTACAACTTCATTTCCTCCGTGGTCTACGGCATTACCGGCGGCCTGGGCTTCCTGCTGGCCATCGTGCTGTTCGCCAGCATCCGGGAGCGTCTGGTGTTCGCCGACTATCCCAAGAACTGGGACGGGTTTCCCATCGCATTGGTCACCGCAGGTTTGATGGCCCTGGCTTTCATGGGCTTCTCCGGCCTGAAGGTCTGGTAAGGAGGCGCTGAACATGAGTAATTTGATTGCTGCCATTGTGGTGCTGGGCGTTCTGGGCGCCCTGTTCGGCTTGATCCTGTCCGTCGCCTCCAAAATTTTCGAGGTGAAAAAGGACCCCCGTGAGGAACAGATCCTGAGCCATCTGGCCGGCGCCAACTGCGGCGGCTGCGGCTTCCCCGGCTGCGGCGGCTGCGCCGCCGCCATTCTGGCTGGCACCGCGCCTGTCACCGCCTGCGCTCCCGCAGGTCCTGAAAACGCTGCTGCCATCGCCAAGATCATGGGCCAGGAAGCGCCCACCGGCGAGCGCCAGGTGGCATTCGTCCGCTGCAACGGCGGCGTGAACGCCAAGAAGCGCTTCGACTATGTGGGCGTGAAGGACTGCATGGCCGCCACCAAGGTGGCCGCCGGTCCCCTGGACTGCTCCTTCGGCTGCCTGGGCTTCGGCTCCTGTGTCAGCGCCTGCCAGTTCGGCGCCATGTCCATCGGCCCCAACGGCTCCGCCGTGGTGGACCCCGACAAGTGCACCGCCTGCATGGCCTGCGCCAATGCCTGCCCCCGCCACCTGATCGTCTCCGTCCCCGTCTCCAAGAAGGTCCACGTGGCCTGCGCCAACCAGGACAAGGGCAAGGCCGCCATGAGCGTCTGCTCCAGCTCCTGCATCGGCTGCGGCCTGTGCCAGAAGGAGTGCAAGAAGGACGCCATCCACGTGGTGAACGGCGTGGCTGTCATCGACTATGACAAGTGCGTGGGCTGCAAGCTCTGCACCAAGGTCTGCCCCCGTGACGCCATCCTGCCCGCCGCTACCGCGGAGGAGAAGGAGAAGTACAAGGCCATCAAGAAGGCCCAGGCCGAAAAGGCCGCTGCCGCGAAGAAGGCTGCTGAGGAGGCCGAGAAGGCCGCCGCAGAGACTGCCGGCGCCGCGCAGTAAGCACGGTACTGTCCCTAAAAGTCCCGCTGTGGTTCTCCACAGCGGGACTTTTTTTGCCGCCGCACACCCGGAACCTCGGGGGAAATACCCGAAATTCCAGTGTTCAAAAAACGTCTTCTATTTATTTACAATTTGTTTATATCCATCCATTGACATTGGCCCGCCGTGGTGGTAAACTCGCTTTAGCACTCAAGGAAAGAGAGTGCTAAACTGTTTGAGGCACAAGCGGTATGACAGAGGTGCTTTCGTGGAACTGACGGACCGGAAAAAGCAAATATTAAAGGTGGTCGTGGAGGATTATATCCAAACCGCCGAGCCGGTGGGCTCCAAGGCCATTGCCGCCGAGATGGGCGGCAGCGTCAGCTCCGCCACCATTCGCAACGAGCTGGCGGACCTGGTGGACATGGGCTATCTGGAACAGCCCCACACCTCCGCCGGACGTGTCCCCTCCCCCAAGGGATACCGGCTGTATGTCAATGAGCTGATGGAGCGGCAGAAGCTGTCCATCGCGGAGACGGAGAAGATCAACCAGTCCCTCCAGCTGAAAATGGAGGAGCTGGACCGGGTGATCTCCCAGGCGGGGCGGGCCGTCTCCTCCTTTATCAATTACCCCGCCTATATCACCGCCACCGGCAAACAGAAAATGACTGCCCGCAGGTTTGAGCTGCTGCCGGTGGATGAACACAGCTGCATCGTGGTCATGATGATGGGCGACAACCGGGTGAAGAGCCAGCTGCTCCGCCTGCAGCTGAAGGTGGACATCGAACAAATGCCCACTCTGGTGACGCTGCTGAACAGCCATTTCACCGGTGTCTCCACCGACGAGATGAACCAGCGGCTGATGAACGTGGCCGAACAGGTCCCGCCCCAGTTGTTTTTGCTGCTTTCCCAGACCATCGCCTACGCGGTGGATGTGCTGGAAGAGGCCAGCCAGCGGGAGATTGTCACAGCCGGCGCCAACCAGCTGTTGAAGCTGCCGGAGTTCCGGGACGCCGACAAGGCCCATGAGCTGATGAGCTTCCTCTCCGACAGCAAGGAGAGCCTCCCCATGCCGGATGATGGGCCGATGAAGATCCTGATCGGGCCGGAAAACGTCAGCGACGCGCTGAAGGATACCAGCGTGGTGGTTGCCAGCTATGACATCGGCGACGATATGCGGGGCCTGATCGGTGTGGTCGGCCCCACCAGAATGGATTACGCGACAGTGGCCGCGCGGCTCTCCGGCTTTGCCGACGGGCTGACACGGCTGTTCGGAAAACAGGAATTACCCCCGAAGGAGGATACCAAGGAATGAGCGAAGAGAGCAAGAAGCCGCTGGACGAGGAGACTCCGGAGACCCAGGCCGCCCCTGCACAGGAGGCTCCCCAGACCGGAGAGACGGCCGAAAAGCCCGGCAAGGGCAAAAAGAAAAAGGAAAAGGGCTACACCTTCACCCGGGAACAGGTGGAGCAGATGGAGCTGGCAGCCAAGCAGCTGGAATCCGTCAAAGACCAGTTCACCCGGCTGACGGCGGAGTACGACAACTACCGCAAGCGGACCACCAAGGAGAAGGACAATATCTATCAGGACGCCAAGGCCGACACCATTAGGGAATTTCTGGCGGTGTACGACAACCTGGAACGGGCCGTGGCCACGGAGGGTGATGACGACTCCCCCCACAAGAAGGGCCTGGAGATGATCTTCCACCAGTATCAGGAGATTTTGAAAAAGCTGGGCGTCACGGAGATCGAGGCCAAGGGCCAGACCTTTGACCCGGAAAAGCACAACGCCGTCATGCACATCGACGACGAGAGCTTCGGCGAAAACGAAGTGGCCCAGGTATTCCAGGCGGGCTTCACAATGGGAGACAAGGTGATCCGGCACGCCATCGTGCAAGTCGCGAACTGACAGGCAATGAAAACTTGATCATTGAGGATGAAGCGGCAAATTCCTTCATAATCAATTGTCAAGTATCCATTCAAATTCAAAAAAACTTTTTCGATATATTTAGGAGGAACCAATTATGTCTAAAGTTATCGGTATCGACCTCGGTACGACCAACTCCTGCGTAGCCGTCATGGAGGGCGGCGAGGCAGTCGTCATTGCCAATGCGGAAGGAAACCGCACCACCCCGTCTGTGGTGGCGTTCTCCAAGACCGGCGAGCGCATGGTGGGCCAGGTGGCAAAGCGCCAGGCCATCACCAACCCCGACCGCACCATCGCCTCCATCAAGCGCGAGATGGGCTCCGACCACAAGGTCGCCATTGACGGCAAGAACTACACCCCCCAGGAGATCAGCGCTATGATCCTCCAGAAGCTGAAGGCCGACGCTGAGGCCTATCTGGGCCAGACCGTCACCGAGGCGGTCATCACCGTTCCCGCCTACTTCACCGACTCTCAGCGCCAAGCCACCAAGGACGCGGGCAAGATCGCGGGCCTGGATGTGAAGCGCATCATCAACGAGCCCACCGCCGCAGCCCTGGCCTACGGCGTGGATAAGGAGCAGAGCCAGAAGATCATGGTCTACGACCTGGGCGGCGGCACCTTCGATGTCTCCATTCTGGAGATCGACGACGGTGTGATCGAGGTGCTGGCCACCGCCGGCAACAACCGCCTGGGCGGCGACGACTTCGACGAGTGCGTCATGAAGTATCTGGTCAGCGAGTTCAAGCGCACCGACGGTGTGGACCTGTCCGGCGACAAGGTGGCTATGCAGCGCCTGAAGGAGGCTGCCGAAAAGGCCAAGATCGAGCTGTCCGGCGTCACCACCTCCAACATCAACCTGCCCTATATCACCGCCGACGCCACCGGCCCCAAGCACCTGGACGTGACGCTGACCCGGGCCAAGTTCAATGAGCTGACCGCCCATCTGGTGGACGCCACCATGGGTCCTGTGCGCCAGGCCATGAGTGATGCGGGCCTGAAGCCCTCTGACCTCAGCAAGGTCCTGCTGGTGGGCGGCTCCAGCCGTATCCCCGCCGTGCAGGAGGCTGTGAAGAACTTCACCGGCAGCGAGCCCTTCAAGGGCATCAACCCCGATGAGTGTGTGGCTATGGGCGCCGCTCTCCAGGCAGGCGTTCTCACCGGCGACGTGAAAGGCCTGCTGCTGCTGGACGTCACCCCCCTGTCCCTGGGCATCGAGACCATGGGCGGCGTGTGCACCAAGCTCATCGACCGCAACACCACCATCCCCGTGAAGAAGAGCCAGATCTTCTCCACCGCCGCCGACAACCAGACCTCTGTTGAGGTCAACGTCCTTCAGGGCGAGCGGGAAATGGCCGCCGCCAACAAGAGCCTGGGCCGCTTCCACCTGGACGGCATCGCGCCCGCCCGCCGGGGCGTGCCCCAGATCGAGGTGACCTTCGACATCGACGCCAACGGCATCGTCAACGTCTCCGCCAAGGATCTGGGCACCGGCAAGGAGCAGCACATCACCATCACCTCCTCCTCCAACATGAGCAAGGACGACATTGAAAAGGCTGTCAAGGAAGCCGAGCAGTATGCCGCCCAGGATAAGAAACTGAAAGAAGAGGTGGAGGTCCGCAACCAGGCCGACCAGATGGTCTACCAGAGCGAGAAGACACTCTCCGAGATGGGCGACAAGATCCCCGCCGATGACAAGAACAAGGTCCAGGCCGGCATCGACAAGCTGAAGGAGACGCTGAAGGGCCAGGACACCGCCGCCATCAAGGCCGCCACCGAGGAACTGACACAGTCCTTCTATGCTGTCAGCGAAAAGCTGTACCAGCAGGCCAATCCCCAGGGTGCCCAGGGCGGCGCGCAGCCCGGCCCCGACGCCGGTGCGCAGGGCGGTCAGTACTACGACGCCGACTACAAGGTGGTCGACGAGGATGACACGAATAAGTAAGCACCCTCTCATAAAAGTATCAGGGACAGAGCGTTTTCAGCCTGTCCCTGATACGGCGTTTCGGAATATGAGGAGTTTTCTATATGGCTGAACAAAAACGAGACTATTATGAGGTCCTGGGGATCGCCAAGGGGGCCTCGGAAGACGAGATCAAAAAGGCATACAAAAAAATGGCCCGGAAATACCACCCGGATCTGAATCCCGGCGACAAGGAGGCCGAGGAGAAGTTCAAGGAGGTCAACGAGGCATACGAGGTGCTGTCCGATCCCAACAAAAAAGCCCGGTACGACCAGTACGGCCACGCCGGTGTGGATCCCAATTTCGGAGCGGGCGGCGCTGGCTTCGACGGCGGCTTTGACTTCGGTGATCTGGGCGATATTTTCGGCAGCTTTTTCGGCGGCGGCTTTGGCGGCGGCCGGCGGAGCAATCCCAACGCACCCCAGCGGGGGGAGAGCATCCGCATGTCCCTGGCCATCAGCTTTGAGGAGGCAGCCTTTGGCTGCGAGAAGGCTGTGACCGTGGACCGCATGGAGCAGTGCGATACCTGCCATGGCAATGGCTGCGCCCCCGGCACCACGCCGGAGGTCTGCCCGGACTGCCACGGCACCGGCTCGGTCCAGGTCCGGCGGCAGACGCCCATGGGCGTGTTTGCCACCTCCTCCCCCTGCACCCGCTGTGGCGGCAAGGGCAAGATTATCCACCAGCCCTGCAAGGACTGCCACGGCACAGGCGCGGTGCGGAAGCGCAAGACCATCCAGGCCACGATCCCCGCGGGCATCGACAACGGCCAGACCATCTCCATCCGGGGACAGGGCCACGCCGGCGTCAACGGCGGCCCCGCGGGCGACCTGCTGATCACTATTACCGTCCGTCCCCATGAGCTGTTCCGCCGGGAGGGCACCTCCGTCCTGTGTGAGGCCCCCATCACCTTTGCCCAGGCGGTCCTGGGTGCGGACCTGGAGATCCCCACCATCGACGGCAAGGTGAAATACACCCTGCCGGAGGGCACCCAGAGCGGCACCACCTTCCGGCTGAAGGGCAAGGGCATCCCCTCCATCAACGGCCGGGGCCGGGGCGACCAGTACGTCACGGTCTATATCGAGACGCCCCGGAATCTGAACAAGGAGCAGAAGGAAGCTCTGAAGAAGTTTGCCGAAAGCGTGGGAGACAACAACTACGAGGAGCGGAAGAAGTTCTTCAAGAAGTTTAAAAAGTGAGGAATGCCCATGTATCTGGCTGACTACCACACCCATTCCCGTATCTCACCGGACGCCGGGACCTCCATGACGGACATGGCCCGGGCCGCGGCTACGGCAGGGCTCGATGAGATCTGCTTCACGGACCATGTGGAGCCCATCGTCTGGGGCGGCACGGAGCTGCGGGGACCTTACGACTGGAAAGCGCTGTCGGCGGAATTTGACGCGGCAGAGCGGGCCATGGGAGAGCGGATCCGTCTGCGGCTGGGCATCGAGCTGGGGGATGCCCCCTGGGACTTTGCCCACACGGAGCGGCTGATGGCGGATGCCCCGATGCTGGACTTTGTGATCGGCTCCGTGCATATGCTGTCGGAGCGGTTCGGCGGAACGGACCTGTATTTCTTCGCGCCCAGGGACGAGGACGAGGCCCGGGCGGGCATCGCTGACTATTTGGCGAATGTACAGCGTCTGGCGGAATGGGGAAAGTTTTCTGTTTTGGGCCACCTGACGCTGCCCCTGCGGTATCTCAATGAGAACCGGGGGTTCCATCTGACCTTTGACGGGTTTGAAAGCCAGGTGGAGCAGGTCCTTCGGACGCTGATCCAGAACGGATGCGGCATCGAGCTGAACACCAACCGGGGCAACACGCCCCTGCCGGACGAAAAGTGGCTGCGGATGTACCGGGAGCTGGGCGGTGAGATCATCACCCTGGGGACCGACGCCCACAGTCCCCGGTATGTGGGCTGTGCCATACGGGAGGGCCAGCGGCTGCTGAGGGACTGCGGATTCAAAAAATTCTGCACATTTGAAAAGATGGCGCCCATCTGGCATGAACTGTAATTGATTTCCGCGCGGATCGCGTGTACAATAAGCTTGTAAATTCTATAAGAAACAGGGGGATATTCCATATGAAGATCGCATTGGGCTGTGACCACGGCGGCTACGAGCTGAAGCAGCATGTCATCAAGGTACTGGAAAAGCTGGGCCATGAGGTGGAGGACTTCGGCTGCTATTCTCTGGAGAGCTGCGACTATCCCGATTTCGGCGCCGCCGCGGCCAAAGCTGTGGCGGAGGGCAGGTGCGACCGGGGCATTGTGATCTGCACCACCGGCATCGGCATCTCCATTGCCGCCAACAAAGTCAAGGGCATTCGCTGCGCCCACTGCGCCGACTGCCTGGAAGCGGAGATGACCCGCCGCCACAACGACGCCAACATGATGGCCATCGGCGCGGGCTTTACCGGCAAGAACATGGCCGAGCGGATGGTGGAGGTGTTCCTGTCCACTGAGTTTGAGGGCGGCCGCCATGCCCGCCGGGTGGAGAAGATGATGGCCCTGGAGGGCTGACCTTCCAACCAGACTGAAAAGAGGTGACGAGGATGGCAGGTCCAAGGGGCTACCACAATTACCGGGGACGCACGTCAAAGGGGAAGATCGTTCTGGCGGTGGTGCTGGTGCTGGTGATCCTGGCGGCCATCGCAGTCATGATCTTGCAGCGGTATATCGTCTATGATGAATCGGGCAGGCCGCATATGGAGTTGCCCTGGGAGGAAGAGGCTCCCCTGGAGGACGAGGACACCGTTGACTTTGAGCTGAAGATCCAGGCGCCAAAGAGACCGGGGGACATCTACGCGTTTACAGTCCCCGTGGGCGTCTTGACCCGTGAGGGGTGGACGGATGCCTGGATGGACCCGAGCCTGATGTCCGCGCCGCCCTATAATGCGGCGGTGTTTACGGCCAAGGATGACAGGGGGAAAGTTTACTTTGATTCGGATACCGCTGTGCCCGGCTCCGTGTCCACGGCGGCGGACACCCATGATGCCTTGGCGCAGATGACCGGCGAGGCGTCTACCTTTTATACGGTCGCCCGGATGAGCTGTTTCCATGACCCCGAGGCCGCCAACAGCGATGTGGAGGCCATGGGGCTGAAAAACACCGGCGGCTACATCTTCTACGACGGAAACAACAGCCAGTGGCTGGACCCTGGCAAGCCCGCCGCCCGACAGTATCTGTGCGAGATCGCAAAGGAGGCGGCGGCCCTGGGCTTTGACGAGATCCTGCTGGCGGATGTCGGCTATCCCACAGAGGGACAGCTGGACAAGATCGATTACGGCGAGGGGGAGCAGGCTCAAAACCTGCTGACCTTCCTGGAAGAGATGCGGACGGCCCTGGAGCCTTACAGCGTGGCCCTGTCCGTGGAGATCCCGGAGGCGGTCGTCACAGGGGACCAGAACATCGGCCCAACGCTGGCGGAGCTGGCGCCCCGCGTGGACCGCGTTTACACGGAGACCACGCCGGAGAAGATCAAGGGCCTTTCCGAGGCGGTCACCGCCGCCGGCGGCACCACGGATTTTGTGGCGGAGCTGGAGGCGTACTCGCCGGAGGTCTCCGGCAGCTGCCTGGTCCACTGGGATTGAACTGAAAAACCGCCCGTGCATCGGCACGGGCGGTTTTTTGCGCTTAGCGGTGTTCTTCCTCATATGTACGGAGCGTCCCCTCCGTCATAAGGGACAGCTTGTGAAGCCGCTCATTCACCATGTCCCACATGCACATGGGCAGGTGGTCCCGGTGGCCCCGGTGCAGCGTCACGCACTCAAAGCAGTTGCCATGGTGGGGGCAGGCCTCCTTACAGGGGCAGTGGTCCCCGGATTCCCGGACCTGCTTCAAAAATTCCATTTTAATGGCAAGGGCCTCCTCATGGCGGCCCTCCCGGTCCAGATCGTTCTGGAGAACCGCCAGTTCATTGCCGTCGATCTGCATACGGATATCCTCCTTTCCGCGTTGATGAAAGGGCTGTGCCCGGCTTAGAGCGATTCAAAGTCAAAGACCTGCCCGCATGCCGTGACGGGCACTGTCCGGGCATGGAATTCCGGGAACCGGGCAAGGAACCGCTGGGTAAACCCGAAGTCCCCCCACTGGTGCATAGGCAGGAAGCGGTCAATATCCGCCAGCTCCAAAAAGTACCGGGGGCCCCGGAAACCGTCCTCTCCCAACCGGGGATCCAGAGGCAGCATGGCCAGGTCGATGTGCCGGCCCCGCAGGGGCTCCGTGTACCGCTTGAAGTTGGCCTCCATGTTCCGGTTCCAGGCCTTGTCCTCACCCTCCCAGTGCCACCAGTTCAGGTCCCCGGCGTGAAAGACGGTTTTGCCGTCCGCCGTTACCAAGAAGGCCGCGCCCTCATCGGTGGAGGGGAGAGTCTCCACGGTCACGCCGGGCAGAGGCTCCGCCGCCTGACCGCCGCCCAGGACCTGGCATTTTCCGGCGGTGTCGTCAGAGAGGTCCCAGCGTGCCCGGTTCCGGGACGACAGCTTGATATCTTTGCCCAGCACGAAACGAATTTCACGTGCGCCGTCATCCAGTGTGAAGATGGTGGGATCAAAATGGTCCTCGTGGCGGTGGCTGGCAAAGACCAGGAGGGGGATCCCCGGCCGCAGGGCCGGGAGCTTCCCCTTCCACCAGTCAAACAGCAGCGTCACAGACGGCAGCTCCGCCAGGAACCCGCTGTGGTCCAGAAACGTGACACGCATCAGCGGTATTTCACCGCCGTGCCGTAGGAGATGACCTCGGCGGCGCCCTGCATCACGGCGGACGAGCCGTAGCGGATGTTGATGACGGCATCGGCGCCCAGAGCGGCGGCCTCATCCACCATCCGCTTGGTGGCGATCTGGCGGGCCTCGTTCAGCATCTCCGTGTAGCCGGTGATCTCACCGCCCACCAGTGTCTTCATGCCAGCCATAAAGTCCTTGCCAAAGTTCTTGGACTGGACCACGGTCCCCTTCACGATCCCCAGGGGCTCCAGGTTCTTTCCAGGGATGTAGTCAATATTGAGCAGCAGCATCTTCTTCTCCTCCTTGAATTTCCTCAAAACGTTTTTTTAATACCAGCAGAGCCGGCAGGATCAACAGCAGACAGAAAACCGCCAGGGACAAAAACAGGACGAACAGCCACCTCGGCAGATCGGGGATAAAGCAGAGCGCCCCAAAACAGGCGGCACAGGCCAGCTGAAGCAGGGTGAACAGTGCCACGCCCAGGATGGCGGAGCGCCGGCGGCGTCTGCGCCGCTCTTCAATATTGACTGGCGTCATCTTCCTCACCTCCGTCGATCTCCCGCAGGCGCTGGCGCAGGGCGATCAGCAGTCCTACCATCATGGCCAGGATCACCAGGGCATACAGCACCAGAATGACGACGGCGGCACTGCCTTCGCTGCCGATATCCAGCAGCGGGAAGAGCAGGACGCCCAGGATCACCCCCAAAAACACCAGGATCACAGCGGCGCAGGCCAGCGGGGCGATCCGCTTGCTCTTTTTGTCAGAATTGCTTTGCATCGTCTTCCTCTCCTTTCCCGATCTCCCGGATCCGCTGGACCAAGGCCAGCACGGTGCCGCCCGCCACCAGCAAAGGAATGGCCGCCAGTACCAGCATCAAAAGCAGGGGCGGCGCGTCCAACGGGTCCAGAAGGCTGGCCCAGATGATGAGAGCCGCCAGGGCTGCCATCAGGGCCACCGTCAGCAGCGTGATGACCACCGGCGCCACATAGCGGACACGGATATCCTGCCGCTGCTTGTTCTGGAAGGTGGTGCCGGACTGCTCCAGGGACTCCATCTCCGCCAGCACGGCGCCGGCGTCCAGCTCTCCCAGACGCTCCTGGCAGGCGGTCAGCCGCTGGCACAGGCGCATGGACTGCTCCAGGTTTTCCCGCTCCCGCTCCAGCGTCACCAGATGGCGGCGCATACCGTCTCCCACGGTGTGGGTGCCGCCCTGCATCCTGCGGATCTCCTCCAGGGGCACGCCCAGCTTCCGCAGCAGCTTGATCTGCCGGAGAGTCTCCACCTCTGTTTCGCCGTAGTCCCGGTAGCCGTTCTCACTGTTCCGCCGGGGCGTCAGCAGGCCTTCGGCCTCATAGAAGCGGATATTCTTTTTTGTGATGCCCACCAGGGCCTCCACCTCATTGATCTTCACGGTGCTCACCTCGTTTCTGTGTCTATCGTATACCTTCCAGGAGGGGGAAGGTCAAGCGGTTTTTAAAAAAAGTTTTGTGAGGGCTGGGAACAACCCCTGCCGTGTGGTATGATAATACCATGGAACGACAGAAGCTGACAACTGAAAATGAACTGTCCCGCCTGCCGGGGCCGCTTTTGGCCTGGTATCGGGAACACGCCAGGGACCTGCCCTGGCGGCGGACAGAGGACCCCTACCATATCTGGGTGTCGGAGATCATGCTCCAGCAGACCCGTGTGGCGGCGGTCCTGGGCTATTATGCCCGTTTTTTGGAGGCATTCCCCTCGGTGGAGGCTTTGGCCGCGGCGCCGGAGGAACGGCTGATGAAGCTGTGGGAGGGTCTGGGCTATTACAGCCGGGCCAGGAACCTGCAAAGGGCGGCGAAAGCCGTGACGGAGATGGGCGGCTTTCCGGACACCTACGAGGAGCTGCTGAAACTGCCGGGTGTCGGGGACTACACCGCCAGCGCCATCGCCTCGGCGGCCTTTGGTCGGAGGGAGGCGGCGGTGGATGGCAACGTTCTGCGGGTGGTGACACGCATCACGGACTGCCATGACGACATCCTGGACTCAAAGGTGAAAAAGAGCATCCGGGGCCAGATGCAGGCCGTCATGCCGGAGAGACCGGAGGAGATCCGGATTTTCAACCAGGCCACCATGGAGCTGGGGGCCACCGTCTGCGTCCCCAATGGCCCGCCCAGATGCGGGGAGTGCCCGGCGGGGGCGTTCTGCCTGGGCCGTATCCGGAATACGGCGGAGGTCCTGCCGGTCAAGAAGCCCAAACGGGCCCGGAGGGTGGAGGAGAAAACGGTGTTCCTGTTCCTGCGGGACGGAAGGGTGGCCCTGCGGAAGCGCCCGGACACGGGCTTGCTGGCGGGGCTGTGGGAGTTTCCCAACGTGGAGGGGACCTTGACGGAGGAGACCGTCCCGGCGGCGGTGTCCGCCTGGGGGCTGGAGCCAAAGGCGTGGAGGAACAAGCTGGCGGCGAAGCACACCTTCACCCATGTGGAGTGGCACATGACGGGCTATACTCTGGAGGCGGCGGGCGACGGCCCGCCGGAATGGGAGTGGGCGGACGCGGAGGGCCTGGCGGCCCGCGCGGTGCCCTCGGCCTTTGCGCGGTATTACGCGGAGGCAAGGGAGCAGTTAAAGGAAAGCGAATGAAGATCATCAATCTGCTTTTGGGATTGGTCCTGCTCCTGCTTTTGCGGAAGCTGATCTGGTGCCTGCGGTGGCTGTGGTGCTATTACCATGGCAGGGAGACACCGGAGAACATCTCCTTTCTGCCCCACCAGTCCGGTGATGTATTCAAGGGCCACATGCGGAAGCGGGATGACGAGGAGGAATGACCATGCCGTTTTGGAAGAAAAGTGAGGACCCCTGGGACATGGAACCCAGAAGGAAAAACCGCGACGATACGAAAGAAATTGAAAATCCGACAAAGAAATCAAAAAACCGGAACGAACAACGGAAAGATGCCGCAGAGACAGAGGAACAGCTCTCCGCCATGATTTGCCCATGGTGCGGAATGCCCATGGAGCGGGGATATTTGGACGCGGTCAAGGGCGGTAATATCTGGTGGGTGAAGAAGCGGCCGGATCTCAAATCTTCCATGATCGGCGCGGACCCCAAGACCTCCCTTTTGGTGGATGACGAGGGGATGCTTTGGACCTATAAGACGGCGTGGTATTGCGCCGCTTGTAAAAAGATGGCGTTGGACGCGGCTGGGATGAAGGAACCCTATGCGACGAACTTTGACACGCTGGCGGAGCGGGAGGCGGCGGACCGGCAGCAGACAGCGGGCCGGCAGATCGACCAGGCTATGCAGGGCTGACAACAGGCGGCGGAGCGCCGCGGACAGATCATACTGTTTCTTGATAGAAAGGCTTAAAAGCCTTTTTATTGCGGCGTTACACGCCGCCGCGCATATAGCGCCAAGAAACGTATTGACAATATTCTTGCGGCTGCGCCGCCAGGCCACATTCTGTGGCCAAAATAAAAAGGATAAACCGTTTTATTAAGAATTAGTATAAAAAAACAGCAAAAGGGAGAAAACAATCAATGGCACAGTTATATTTCAAATACGGAGCCATGGGCTCCAGCAAGACGGCAAACGCCCTGATGGCGCGGTTCAATTACGAGGAACGGGGCCAGCAGACCCTGCTGGTGAAGCCCCGGCTGGACCAGCGGGACGGGGACCACATGGTGGTCTCCCGCATCGGGCTGACCTACCCCTGCATCTACTTTGACGAGATGCAGAAGCTGGGCATCATGGAATTGCAGCAGAACGCCTGCATCATCGTGGACGAGGCCCAGTTTTTGACCAAGGAGGAGGTGCTGTACCTGGTCTACCTCGTGGATGACCTGGGCATCCCCGTCATGTGCTACGGCCTGCGGGCGGACTTCAAGGGGGATCTGTTCCCCGGCAGCGAGGAACTTCTGGTGATGGCGGACAAGATCGAGGAGGTCAAGACCATCTGCTGGTGCGGAAAAAAGGCCACTTTCAACGCCCGGTTCGACAGCCATGGCAAGGTGCTGAAGGAGGGCGCCCAGGTGGTGTTGGGGGCCAACGATCAGTACATCGGCCTGTGCCGCCGCCATTGGATGGCCGGCGACCTTGGCCCGGACTTTGACGTGACGAAGCTATGATCTGCCGCCTGTGTCCCCGGAACTGCGGGGCGGAACGGACACCGGACAGAGTCGGCGGCGTGTGCGGCCAGCCCAGCGTCCCGGTGGCGGCCAAGGCAATGCTCCACCAGTGGGAAGAGCCGTGCCTGGTGGGAGACCACGGCGCGGGGACTGTGTTTTTCACCGGGTGCAGTCTGCGGTGCCGCTTTTGCCAGAACGGCATCATCTCCCAGGAGAACTTCGGCAAGCCCATCACCGCCGCCCGCCTGCGGGAGATCTTTCAGGAGCTGGTGGCCCAGGGGGCGGCCTGCATCGATCTGGTGACGCCCACCCATTTTGCCCTGGTGATCCTGGAAGCCCTGGGGGACGAGCCGTGGCCCGTGCCGGTGGTGTGGAACTGCGGCGGATACGAAAAACCGGAGACGCTGAAACTGCTGGAGGGCAGGGTGCAGGTGTACCTGCCGGACCTGAAATACGCCCTGTCGGGGCCTGCGAAAAAGTACTCGGCGGCGGAGGACTACTTCGACTGGGCCAGGGCGGCGATTTTGGAGATGTTCCGCCAGACGGGCCCCTATCGCATGGAAAACGGCCTGTTGAAAAGCGGCGTCCTGATCCGACATCTGCTGCTGCCGGGAGAGCTGGAAAACACCCGGAGATGTCTCGACTGGGTGGCGGAGACCTTCCACCCCGGCGACGTGCTGTTCTCCCTCATGAGTCAATACACGCCCCAGCCGGGGGCCGTGGGGAATCTGGCCCGTCATGTGACGAAGGCGGAATACCGGGCGGCGGTGGCGTACATGGAAAACTGCGGCATCACCGACGGCTATACCCAGGAGCGGACCTCCGCCAGGGAGGAATATACCCCGGACTTTGATTTGACAGGAGTATAGTCCATGAAAAAGAAAACAATTTGCGGTATTACAGCGGCGGTGGTGCTGTTTGCCGCCTGGATGTTGTGGCCCCGGCCTCTGGCTGCGGAATTTGACGCGGAACGGCAGTTCGTGGCGTCGGTCACAAAGTTCGGCATAAAGGATGGCAAGCTCCGGATGGACACCGACGAGCAGTATGACCTGGAGGGTTCCGCCGCCCTCCAGAAGGTGCTGGAGGGCTATTCCTACCACCTGTGCTGGGACAGCCTGACCGGAGAAAACGCCATCGATGGACGGGGCGGGACGGATGAGACACTGCACCTTTACAACAGCGGCGATGAGGAGCTGATCTCCAACGGGACCTCCCGGCTCATCCTCAACGGCCGGGTGGTGAAGGTGGGCTATTGGGGCCATGGCCAAGGGACCGCCCTGAATCAGGAGCTGCTGGCCGCCTTGCGGGCGGAATAGAAAAGAACAACAGGGATGCCTGTCCCATGGGCAGGCATCCCTGTTTCTTTATTTCCGGTCTCCCAGCTTCCGCAGGGCGTCCATGGCCTCCTCGAATTCCTTTGCAATGGCGGAGGGATTGGCCCGCAGGATGCGCAGGGAACGCTGATAGGTCCTGGCAGTGCGGGCACGGATGGCGGCCTGTCGGTCCCGGACCTTTTCGATGGCTTCGGTCAGGTCCGCCCGGCGCGCTTCCAGCGCCTCGCCGGTCAGCTCGGGGATCTCCTCCAGGTGGTCCCGGCAGGTCTCCAGTGCGTCGGCGATGGTGCGCAGCGCCTCCAGCTTGGCGCTGGTCCGGCGGCGGAGGGATTCTTCCAACGCCTCCTGACGGCGGAGCTTCCGCTCTGCCCGGGCCTCCCGCTGCTCCTGGAGCTCGGCCTCGATGCGGTTTTGCAGCAGCAGCTTTTCCACCTCGGTCCGCTCCCGGAAGCGGCGGAGGTCATCCTCCGCAAAGGCGGCGGCCACCTCCGCCCGCTTGGCCAGGCGGCGCAGGTCCTCGTTTTCCTCCGTGAGCTTGGTGAGAACCTCCCGCAGGTCCATGGCGGCCTGGAAGGACCGGACGGCGTCCACGGTAAAGGCGACGGTGAGGACCAGAGCCAGCGGGTCCACCAGCCAGGCGGGCACATCCGTCAGCAGCCGCCCGATGGGCGGGTGGATGAACCGCACCAGCAGGATGGAGAAAAAGCCCCAGGCGATGGAGCTGGTGAGGCAGATGTGCCCGTTCAAATTGAACTTCTGCCTGGAATAGTCCCAGTAGCGGACCTTGAACAGCTTTTCCATGGCGGCGCCGGTGAAATACTCCAGCACCGTGGCGGCGAGCATGCCGAAGAGCCACACCAGCCGCAGGTCGTTTTCCACTGGGATGGTGACGAACAGGATGATGATGGCGCCGGAGCCGTAGATGGGCAGCAGGGGACCGTGCAGAAAGCCCCGGTTCACCCAATGGCGCTGCCTGGCGGAGACGTAGCAGGACTCCCAGATCCAGCCGCAGAAGCAGTAGAAGAAAAACAACAGGACCCACTGGCCCGTGGAATAGATGTGCATAAAACCTCCCGGCAATTAGAAATTAGGAATGAGAGATCGCGGGATTCTGCCTCCGGAGAAATCATTTCCATTTGTCCGGCTTTGCCGGACAGCGAGATTCCCGGCTCCGAATTCCTTGCTCACTTCAGAATTTACTTCAGGTTTACGCGGAAATCGCCTCTCGCGGCGGCCTCCGCCCGGAGGCGCTTGTCCTCCGCCAGGGCGTCCAGCATCCCCCCGATGATCTGGTTGGACACCAGGAAGCCCCTGGGTGTCAGGCGCCAGCGGCCGTTTTCCAGGAGGGCGTAGCCCGCCTTCTCACATTTGCCCAGGAAGGGCAGGAAGCAGGAGAACCGGCGGCGGAAGCGGCTTTCAAATTCCCGGGGGTCCAGCCCCCGAACAGTCCGCAGGCCCAGCATGACCCACTCCGTGTCCCGGTCCAGGGGCGGGATGCGCTCGTTTTCCGACAGCATGGGAGTGCGGTCCCGCACGCTGCGGATATAGCCCTCCAGGTCCTTTTCGTAGGCGTAGCGGACGCCGCCGAAATCCGAGTGGGCGCCGGGGCCGAACCCGGCGTATTCCCCCAGCGTCCAGTACTTCAGATTGTGGCGGGACTCCCGGCCGGTCCGGGCGAAGTTGGAGATCTCATACTGGAAATAGCCGAACCGGCGGAGATAGTCCACGGTGTACAGGTACATGTCCGCCTGGGCTTCGTCCCCCGGCAGTCCGGCGGTGTCCCGGCGGGCAAAGAGGGGCGTGCCCTCCTCCACCTTCAGTCCATAGCAGCTCAGATGCTCCGGGGCCAGACTGACCGCGGCGGCCAGATTCTCCTGCCACCGCTCCATGGTCTGGTGGGGCAGGCCGTAGATCAGGTCCAGAGAGAGGTTTTCAAACCGTGCCCTGCGGGCGGCCTCCACGGCGGTTTTCACCTGGTCCATGGTGTGGATGCGGCCGATCTCCGCCAGCTCCGCGTCGCAGGCGGACTGCATCCCCAGGGACAGGCGGTTGAACCCGGCCTTCCGGATGGCGCGGAGGACTTTCCAGTCCCCGGCGGAGTCCGGGTTGGCCTCCAAGGTGATCTCCGCGTCCTTGGCGACACGGTATTTTTTCAGAATGATCTTCAGGATCCGCACCAGCCGCTTTTCCCCCAGGCAGCTGGGGGTGCCGCCGCCGAAGTACACGGTGTCCACGGTGTGCCCGGCGGCAAAGGGGGCGGTCTCCGTCAGATGGGCGCAGAGGGCGTCGGTATAGTCGTCCATGCGGCTCTCGCTGTTGGGCAGGGAATAAAAGTCGCAGTAGGCGCACTTCTGTCTGCAAAATGGGATGTGGACATACAGCCCAAGGGGCTTTTCGGCGGTCTTCATGGCGGTCTCCTTTGTGTTTGGGTATCCAATAGTGTACCGCGTTCCGCCGCTGTTTGCAAGAACGCATATTCTTTGGACCGGGTGGAAATACTAGAGAAAATTTCCGGGAAAAGAGGACTGCTCATGGATATGTCGCCTAAGGAATACCAGCAGTATGTACAGCAGAAGGCCAAAAAGTCCCCCATCGTCAAGGATGTGGTCCTGGCCTTTGTCATCGGCGGACTGATCTGCGTCATCGGCCAGCTCATTCAAAACGGCTGGTCCGCCGCGGGATTGAACAAGGAGGACGCTGGAACGGCCACCTCCTGCTCCCTGGTGCTGCTGTCGGCACTGCTGACGGGCTTTAATCTCTACAACAAGATCGCCCGGTTCGGCGGCGCGGGGACGCTGGTGCCGATCACCGGCTTTGCCAACGCCGTGGTGTCCCCGGCCATTGATTTCAAAAGCGAGGGCTTTGTCACCGGCATGGCGGCGAAGATGTTTCTGGTGGCGGGGCCGGTCATCGTGTTCGGCACCCTGGCCAGCGTGATCTACGGCGTGATTTTGATGCTGTTCGGACCGGCATAAAAGGAGGAGAGACGCACCGCGTCTCTCCTCCTTATTGTGTATCCAGGGGCGTCCAGGCAGCGCTGCCTTTGTGAAAACTCAGACCTGCTGCCAGCATGACGGTCCGGCTCTCCGCTCCGCTGCTGATGACCAGGGCCACATCGAAGGCTCCGCCGCCTGTGACGGACACAGTCCCGGCACATACCCCGCCGCTGGGGGAAGCATCAAAGGTCTGGGGCGGGCCGTCAAAATTGGCGAAGGTGATCTGGTAGGTGTATTCCTCGCTGACCACACTGGGAACGCAGCGGAAGAAAACACGGCTGTCGTCCTCTCCGATGAAGTTTACCCCGGAGACAGTCAGCGTATCCGGCAGCGTGCTCTCTGCCCGCGCTTCTTCCGCCGGGACGATATTCCGCCGGCTCCATTTCCACCAGATGCCGCCTGCTGCCAGACACACCGCCAGCAGGACGCACAGCGCCAGCCAGACCCAGCGGGCCCTTCCGGGGTGCGTGATCCGGAGGCCGGCCGCCGGTGCCGCGGCGTCTGCCGCCGGAGGTGTCCGCCCGCACAGCTCGTCCAGGGAGATGTCCAGGGCGTCCGCCAGCAGCAGGAGCTTGTTCAGGTCCGGCAGGGCGTCTCCCGTCTCCCACTTGCTGACCGCCTGGCGGGACACCTGGACTCTTGACGCCAGTTCCTCCTGGCTCATGCCCCGCGCCTTGCGGGTCCGGGCCAATATTTCGCTGAAACCCATAGGCGGGACCTCCTTTCGCTGCTTCCATGATAGCAGGTCCGGCGGTTGCGCGCAACCAGGAGGAGCTGGAATCAGCGCAACCAGCGGTTGCGGAAAAAGCCCCGGCGCGAAAACCGCGCCGGGGCTTTGAGCAGGATTACTTACAGGTCCGCCTTCCACAGGCCGTGGAGGTTGCAGTAGGCATAGACGGCTTTGGGTGTCTGGCCCCCGGCCAGGGCGAAGACCGCCTCGGGAGTATCTTCAGGATTCAGCCACTGGATGGACGCGCCCCGCTCAGTCTCCAGGACCACCCAGGGGATATAGTGCTCGGCGGTCATGGGATGGGCCACGGAGCCCACGGAGACCTTCACCAGATCGCCGTCCACGGTGACGGCGGGAATGTGCTTCTCCACGGCCGCGTCGGTGACGCCGGCCTCCAGCAGCTGCATATTCTCGCCGCAGCACTTCAGGGGAACGCCGGCGGAGGTGAGCTTGGTGACGATATTGCCGCAATGTCTGCAAATGTAAAACTTCATGAGAAATGATCTCCTTTCCAGATAACCGGCTTTGATGTACCGGAGGTTGATGTTTTATGATTTGAGCATACCCTCGATGTACAAAGGGCAATACGGTTTTTCAGGGCATCTTCGGCGGCTGACTGTGTTATTCTCATTGCCGGGCGACAGCCCGGCTGCCTCGAAAGCCTTGCCAGCCACCAAATCTGTCCCTGAAAAACTCCGAAGGACCTGCCAGCGCGAGAAAATCGGCGCTGGCAAGGAAGAGGACGCAGGTGGGCTGGCGCCCACCAAG
>JAETOQ010000116.1 GCA_021771635.1 Oscillospiraceae bacterium
AATCTGGGCGATGTGTCCATTTACGCCACCTACTCCTATCTGATGGAGATTCTAAAGGACCAGGGCTATGAGACGGTAATGGTGCCCGGCGTTCCCAGCTTCTGCGCGGTGGCGGCACGGCTGGGCGTCAGCCTGACAGAGATGAACGGCCCTCTGCACATTGCGCCTGGAAGCATGGCGCTGGATGAGGTGCTGGATCAGCCCGGAACGAAGGTTTTGATGAAGTCCGGCCGCCAGATGCCCGCTGTCCTGGATGCCCTGGCGGCGCGGAATGCCTTAGGAAAGAGTATGCTGGTCCAGAACTGCGGACTTCCGGGGGAGGCGGTCTATCCGGACCTGTCCCGGGAAGTGCCGGAGGACGGAACGGGCTATTTCGCTACGGTGATCGTAAAGGAGTGACACAGAGGTGGTACATTTTGTCGGCGCGGGCCCGGGGGCTCCTGACCTCATTACTCTGCGGGGCGCGGAGCTTTTGAAGCAGGCGGATGTCATTATCTACGCCGGAAGCCTTGTGAACCCGGCGCTGCTGGAGCTGGCCCGGGAGGACTGTGAAATTCACAACAGCGCCAAGATGACGCTGGAGCAGGTCATCAACGTGATGAAGCAGGCGGAGGCGGCGGGCCGCACCACGGTGCGGCTGCACACCGGAGACCCCTGCGTCTACGGAGCCATCCGGGAGCAGATGGACGCATTGGACGAGCTGGGCATCGCCTATGACGACGTGCCCGGCGTCTCCAGCTTCTGCGGCGCGGCGGCGGCCCTGCGGGCGGAGTATACGCTGCCCGGCGTCAGTCAGAGCGTCATCATCACCCGGCTGGCGGGCCGTACCCCGGTGCCGGAGGCGGAGAGTCTGGCGTCCATGGCCAGCCATGGCGCGTCCATGGCGGTGTTCCTCTCCAGCGGGATGCTGGGGAGAGTCCAGGAGGAGCTGCTGAAGGGCGCTTATACGGAGGACACCCCGGCGGCGCTGGTGTACAAGGCTACCTGGCCGGAGGAAAAGACTGTGCGCTGTACGGTGGGGACCCTGGCCCAGGCGGGAGAAGACCACGGTATCAGCAAAACGGCGCTGGTGCTGGTGGGAAATTTCCTGGACAGCCCCTATGAAAAGAGCAAGCTGTACGACCCGACTTTCACCACGGAATTCCGGGAGGCCAGCCGGTGAACCCCCGGCGGATCGCCTATCTGTCCTTTACGGACAGGGGAGATACCCTGGCGGAACAGCTGCGGGCCGTGTTAGGCGGCACGGCATCCTGCACCCGGCGGATGGAGGGCTTTTCTCTGTCCCAATGGACGGCGGAGGCTTTCGAAACTTTTGACGCACTGGTGTTTGTGGGCGCGGTAGGCATTGCCGTCCGGGCGGTGGCGCCCTATCTGAAAAGTAAGGCATCGGACCCAGCGGTACTGGCAGCGGGAGGGCCGCTGCTTGAAAGAAAACACGCAGGCGGCGGCATCACCATGGCATTGGCCTGGAAGCCCCTCCGCCTGGATTGGAGATGGCAGGATGCGTAAGGTTTATGTGGTGGGGCTTGGTCCCGGTGGCAGTCAGTATTTGACGGCGGAGGCCCGCAGGGCCCTGGAAGCGGCAGAGGTTTTGTGCGGCTACACCGTGTATGTGGATCTGGTGGCCCCGCTGTATCCGGGAAAGGAGACCTATACGACGCCCATGACCCAGGAGATCGACCGCTGCCGCTGGGCGCTGGAGACGGCGAATAGCGGCCGGACAGTGGCCATGGTGTGCAGCGGCGACGCAGGCGTCTACGGCATGGCGAGCCCGGTACTGGAATTAGCCCAAGACTATCCGGAGGTAGAGGTGGAGGTCGTGGCCGGCATCACGGCGGCACTCTCCGGCGGCGCGGTTCTGGGGGCGCCGCTGGGACTTGATTTCTGTGTGATTTCCCTGTCGGATTTGCTGACGCCTTGGGAGATCATTGAAAAGCGGCTGGAATGCGCGGCGGCAGGGGATTTTGCTGTCTGCCTGTATAACCCCTGCTCCAAAAAGCGGAGGGACCATCTGCGGCGGGCCTGTGAGATCCTGTTGCGGACACGGAGCGGCGATACGGTCTGCGGCTGGGTGAAAAACATCGGGCGGGAGGGGCAATGCTGTAAAGTTTTGACACTTTCTAAGCTTACGGAGGAAGAGCTGGATATGTTCACCACCGTATTTATCGGTTCCTCCAAGACGCAAAACCTGGCGGACCGCATGGTGACGCCCAGGGGATATGAAAAAGCATGAAGGCCTTGATCTTCAGCGGGACCACCGAGGGCCGCGCCCTCTCCCACCTGCTGGCGGCGCGGCTGGGCCGCCCCTGGCAGGGGGATACCCTGCGTTATTTAAAGCTGCTGGGCCGGGTGAACTGTGCTCTGGCCGCCATGGCGGACAATGTCTGCGAGGTGGTGTACGGTATTCCGGTATATTACAAGGGAGGAGAGCCTGTCTGATGCTGCTGTTTGAGACCATTGCCGTGGCCTTTGCGATGTTTTCCGCGGTGCCGGTGCCCCAGCCGGAGTGGAACCAGCGGAACATGCGCTATCTGCTGTGCGCCTTTCCGCTGGTGGGCGTGGTCAACGGCCTCGGCTGGTGGGCCTGGGGCGCGCTCTGCCATGTGCTGCGGCTTCCGGCTCTGCTCCAGGCGGCGGGCCTGTGCCTGATTCCCGTGGCAGTAACTGGAGGCATCCATCTGGACGGCTACGCCGACACCAGCGACGCCCTGGCCAGCTGCGCCTCGCCAGAGCGGCGGCAGGAGATCTTGAAAGACTCCCGCTGTGGGGCCTTCGCTGTGATCCGGACGTGTACCTACTTTGTGGGGAGCTTTGCCCTGTGCGGTGCACTGGTGCCGGACCGGCGGGCACTGTGGTGCATGGGCGCGGCCTTTGTGCTTTCCCGGTCCCTTTCCGGCTTTGCGGTGGCGGCTTTCCCGCTGGCAAAAAATACGGGACTGGCACATACTTTCGCCACCACAGCGGATAAAGTGCGGGTCCGCTGGGCGCTGGGCGTTATTGTCCTGTTGACTGGCGGAATGCTGTGCTTCTGCGGCAGGGCGGCGGGCGCGGCGATGATATTCGCGGCAGCGGCGGTTTTTGGATATTACATCCATACGGCCAAGACAAAGTTTGGAGGCATCTCCGGCGACCTGGCCGGGTGGTTTTTGCAAAAGGCGGAGTTTTGGATGCTGGCGGCCCTGGTGCTCTGCCAGTATGGGGAGGCATTGGTATGATTTTGATCGTTGGGCCGCTGTGCGGCGGAAAGAGGGCGGCTGCCATGCAGATCCTGCAATGTGATGAACAGGAGCTGGCCCGCCATGAGGCCATCATCGCCACGGAGGTCGGCTGCGGTGTGGTGCCCGCAGATGCAGAGGAGCGGGCGGCCCGTGAGGCGGCGGGACGGCTGTGCTGCCTGCTGGCCCAGAGGGCGGATACGGTGATGCGGGTGTTCTGTGGCATCCCGGTGGTCATCAAGGGGGGACTCTCATGAAGATCTATCTCCTGCGCCATGGAAAGACCGCATACAATGCGGAGCACCGCTACCAAGGGCATCGGGATATCCCCCTGTCCGTCGAGGGAGAGGCGGAGCTGATCCGGGCGGATCTTGATCCTGCGGTGGTCTATGTATCCCCCCTGCGCCGGGCACGGCGTACGGCGGAGCGCCTGTTCCCGGATGCCGGACAGTCCGTGGTAGAGGCGTTTATCGAGATGGATTTTGGCGCCTTTGAGGGGCGGAACTATCTGGAGATGGAGGATGACCGGGACTACCGCGCCTGGGTGGACGGCGGCTGTAATGGCCGCTGCCCCGGCGGTGAGGATCGCCCGGAGTTCTGCCGGAGAGTCTGCGCGGCCTTTGTACCACTGGTGGAGCAGACCGTGGGCCAGGGCCTGCCGGAACTGGTGATCGTGGCCCACGGCGGCGTGTTGATGGCGCTGATGGAGCAGTTCGCCCTGCCGGAGCGGGGATACTTTGACTGGGAAGCGCCCAACGGCGGCGGCTACGTGCTGGTGTGGGAGGCCGGGCTATGGCAGTCCTCACGAAAGCTGCGGCTGCTGGAGAGCGTGCAGTATACGAAAGGCGGTGTCTCATGCTGATCCTCTGGTCCGCGGTCTGCGGCTTCCTGCTGGATATTCTATTTGGAGATCCCGCCTGGCTCCCTCATCCGGTAGTCCTGATGGGCCGTGGAATCACTTGGGGGGAAAAGACACTGCGTCCCCGGTTTCCCCAGACGCCCGCCGGGGAATTTCAGGCGGGTGTGTGCCTGGCGGTCATTCTGCCGCTTATGACGCTGATGGTCACGGCCGGCGGCTGTGCGCTGGCATTCTGGATACATCCCGCCGCCGGCTTCGCCCTTCAGACACTCTGGTGCTGGCAGGCCCTGGCCATGAAGAGTCTGGCGGCGGAGAGCCGGAACGTTTGGAAGCAGCTGGACCAAAACGACCTGCCCGCCGCCCGAAAGGCCGTTGCCCGGATCGTGGGACGGGACACGGATAACCTGACGGAGGAGGGCGTCACCAAAGCGGCCATTGAGACCGTGGCGGAGAATTTTTCCGACGGTGTGGCGGCCCCGATGCTGTATATGTTTCTGGGCGGCGCGCCGCTGGCGATGGTGTATAAATCCATCAACACCATGGACAGCATGGTGGGCTA
>JAETOQ010000009.1 GCA_021771635.1 Oscillospiraceae bacterium
GCTCCCGAAAAACTCCGAAAGACCTGCCAGCGAGCATAAATAGGGGCTGGCAAGGCCGCAGGATGCAGGCGGGCTGCCGCCCGCCAAATCCGAGAACGAAGTCCAGCGCCTATTTATGCTCGCTGGCAGGCGTGTTTCCCCTTGTTAATCGATGGTATCTTCGATGGAAAAACCTGCAAGGTACTCGGGCCGAATCTTATGCGCCACAGGACACCTAAGAAGAATGACGCGCTACGAATCTACAAACAGCTGCGCGACCGCATGTATGCCAGAATGACACGTTACGAAGATGCATTGCCAAACCAGAGACAGAGGTTGATCCCCTTTGGAGCGGTTCAATACGGGGAGTGGAGCGCACTGGCAAGCGAGGCGCGCCTGAAATATGCAAACAAAGAAATTACTGCAGAAGAATTTCTGCAAAGAATCGACACCATGCACGACCTGACAAGCTACAAGGTCAAAGAATGCAGGCTCGTTCAAGAGCCTAGCAAGTGGCAGCAATATGTGACGAATAATATTGCCTTTGATCCCGAACGAGCGTTTCCTGAGACGATGATGATTTTGGACCTCAGAAAAGGGGACTCCCAGTGGGAATACTTCACCTCAGAACAGTTTCAGAAAAAAGCACAGGAAGGACACTTAAGTTTGCAGAAGGAATATAGCGATACTTCCTCCTCACAAGAAGAGCAGACCTGACCACTACGGTCAGGCCTGCTCTTCTTGTGTCTATGGCAATGTAAGATTTGAACTGCTTGTGTGTTATTCGCTTACTTCTGCTTCGCTTAACAAGAGCATACAAAAATACAACAATTTAATGGGCTGTCAACCTTACGCAAAACACCGCTTCCGGTAAAATCGAAGCGGTGTTTTTGTACAGCTTCTGGTCACCGTGACCAGAGGTGACCCCGTCCATTTTCCCTGTTCCGTCCACGGTGGCTCTGCTGGATGTATCCCCCGTCGCCGCGCCACCCATAGCACAGCCGGGGCTGCCTGTCAAGGGCAAAGCCGCCGCTGCGCGGCGGTGCTCCGCACCCTTGACAGGCTGTCCCGGCTGTGCTACCTCCCAAGGTGCGACGGGGGATATATCCTCCAGAGCCGCCCCCTTTCCCTGGATAGGGAAAGGGCGGGGGGATAGGGCCGAACCGCTTCCTCTCAAACTGTTGTCTTTCCAAAGCTGATGTGTGGACAATTAGCAATTTCAATCCCTTGCCCCGCAAGGGCTTCCAGCCCTGTTTCTGTGAGGGGTGGTATAGTATCATTCCCCAGGACCGATTTATTGAAATACTGTCAACATCTGAATTTACAGGAGGTATCTATGAGCGGCAAAAAAACAGCGTCTCACAGCCCTGGAAGCCAGTCAACGCTGGTCGCCGGGAAAAAGCGTGTTCGGAGCACGTCCGTCTGTGTTTGGCTGTCCCCGGATGAACAGACGAAAATCCGGGAACGCATGGCGGATGCTGGAATCCGTAACCTTTCGGCCTATATGCGGAAAATGGCGCTCAGCGGTTATGTGCTCCATGTTGACCTTGCGCCTGTCAAAGAGATCGTTTCTTTGCAGCGGCGCTGTGCGAATAATCTCAATCAAATCGCTGTTCGGGCGAATACCTACGGTGGAGTTTACCCCAATGAAATCAAGACCCTGCAAAAGGACTATGCGGATTTATGGGGACCACTCTCCGAACTGCTGGAGAAACTTTCCGAGGTGGTGGCGCTGTAAGCGCATAAGGCCCAGGAGCGTCAGCGACGGGGCCGCAGACAGGGAAGCCTCTGGACACGGTGACCAGAAGTCCCCGGCGGGTTTGGGGCACCCCAACAAGCATTTTCGCTCTGCGAAAATCGCAAGTGTTATACACTTGCACTGCATGCCACTAACGCATTCTTCCGAAAACCTCCGCAAAAAGGCCGGAGGCGTTCTTTTGCGCTTCCGACCTTTCATGGCCTTATTCGGTTAGTGACAGTTTCTAGTCATATTTGCTGTTATTTCGTATGCTCCGACATGGCAGCCTGAAATGCTTCGGAAGATTTAGAGGGGACAAATTCAATAATTTCATATTGTGCGATGCTCTCTTTATAAAAAGGATCTTTTTCCATAATTACTTTTGCTTCGGCCATATCGGTACAGTTACACAGAATGATGCCGCCTGTTCGGGGTACTTTGCGTCCGGAACACATGAAGAGGTGCTTCTTGTAGTGTTCGTCCAAAAATTCAATGTGCGCGGGCAGAAAGCGTTCCACATCGGGAAGCGGTTTTACGTATGTCAAGCTGAAAATAAACATATTGCATTCCTCCCAAAAATATGATAGACTTATAATGACCAAGGTCAGTGACTACGGTCACTATATTACATCAACTTTTGTGATTTGTCAACACTGTTTGGGAGCGTGATTTGTGTGGAGCGAAAACCTACCCGCAAAGAAAAGGCAGCAGAAACAAAACGGAAGATATTTGAAACCGCTGTACGGCTGATAAAAGAAAGTGGCTATAACAATGTTACTATAAGCGAGATTTGCAAAGCCGCAGGTGTAGCAAAAGGCTCGTTCTATGTCCACTATAATTCAAAAGAGGATATTGTAAGAGACAGCTATTATACGGATATGAGCGAGTATATACATCGAAATTATACCGCATTTTTAGATGCTCACTCAAATGTATCCTACAATGAACGAATTATTTACTTTATGAACTTGGAATTAGAATTTGCTGAATACGCAGGGTATGAAATAACTTGTTTAGCTTATACCTTGAATTTGGGGACGTGCATACCTGGCCCGTCAGAGCATCTCACTAAAAGGGAATTTACCAAAAACCTGTATGACGCAATTCAAAAAAACTCTGATAAAAATATCTCCAAATTATCTTCTAATGAGATATTTCACTACTTTGAAAGCGTAATCAGAGGGATAATGGCAACTTGGTGCTTTTCTAATAATTCATTTAGCATTGTAGAGCAAGGGAAAAAGTATGTACCGCTCGCTGTATATAGCATCTATACAAAATGATCGAGAACCATATATCAAAAATAAGCCGCTGGGTTTTATGTCCTGCCTGTGGAAGTAAGACCCGTGACAGAATAAGAGCGGACACCATTTTGAAAAATTGTCCTCTTTATTGCCCGAAATGCAAAAAGGAAACTTTAATTGATGCAAAGAATATGCAAATAACAGTTATCAAAGAGCCAGACGCATAGACGCAGGGCCGATAACACGCAGACTAAAAATGCGGTTATCGGCTCTTTTTATGGGGAGATACGACAACCGCTTAGATAGATAACCTCAATAAGGTCAGCCAGTTCTTCGATGTTCTGATCTTTGTGGTATTCTGCGAGTTCTTCGTCCAGCTTGGCATCGATCATGCAGAGATAGTCTTCATCGGATAGAATTTCTGTCACGCAGTTCTTTCCCGATGCTTCGATAATTTCTGGAATACGGTCGCGGACAAGTTTATTGTATTTTATCTGTCCCACTAAGGTCTCCTCTCGTATTAGTTCAGAAAAATTTCCTGCTCAATCGTGACTCCATACTTCAGAATTTCGTTAATTGCATCTACAAACAACGGGTACGCTCCATCCTGCATATCTGTCTTTAATTTGGATAAGTATTTCTCCGGACGCGCAAGGCCATTCTGATGGTATTTTTCTACAAAGTTTCCAGACATGCGCATAGGCTGTAAATGGGGGATCAGACTTTGCAAATGTTCAAACATTCGGAAACCACCCATGTCAATATCTGCCCAGAACTGTACTTTGATGGATGCAGACGCTGCATCGCCAATCAATGCGAATAGCTTTCGCTTTTGTGGGCTGAGGAAACCACCATGAAAGATAACGAGCTCTTCCGGCTGTCTCTCAGATATCAGATATTCATCATAATTGGTCTTATTCTCAATAAACGTTACACATTGTATGGACCTCAGGTCAATTCCGGCAATTGTATCTACCAAAGTGCTGGGTAACGCAAGACCATGCGGAGCAGCCGCGCCGATGTAAATGTTGCCCTGATGCGTCTGAATAGTGCAATTTCCAGCAAGTTCGTAGAGCTCGGGTCGGGCATAGATTCCTAAAAACGCCAGCTGCTCCCGTTCACCCAGCTCAGATTCCTCGCAGGACTGGGCTAATCCTGTATCATACTTTCTCGCAATGCGCAGAAATGTTTCCCGTACGTTTCGCTCAAAATACTTCGTGTCATGAAAGCATTTACTGCTGAAGGCGCGCATGGTTATGCTTCCGGACAAGGCGGCGTATTCTTGAAAGGAGTAAAGCAGAGCTTTCAGCAAATAATCGTCGTCTTTGCAGAAAGATGGTACTTTCATATGCTCCTGAGCTTCTGTGCAAATTTCGTCCCGCCAAGCTGCGATCCATGGTACGACAACGCCTTCTAGACTATCAGATACAAGAGATGCTACATGGGTTGCTCGAACTCTGGGATGCACTCTTCCCGCCAAATCATAACCCCACATTACCTGGTTTAAATTCAGAACAATAGCAGAAAGCAGGGGACGGCCCTTTACCCACTCCAGGTGTACCAGCTGTTGACTCTCCAGTTCCAGAGCCGCCGCATTGTAAGCATCTCGGATAGCTGCGTCCTCATAGTCATATTCCGGGAACTCTTTCTTGACCACTCGCAGCATTATACGCCGAAGAGAAGTTCCAGGCTCTGAAAGATGCTTGCTGTTTTCGTATTTATCCAGCAGCCGGTTCAGGATGATACTTCTCTCACTCATTGCGCGATCTCCTTGCCGAAGGGCAGAATGTGCATCTGATACTTGTTCTTATCAACCAACAGCGTGCGATCTGCGATGGGCATAATATCCGAAACCTTGTCCGGCGGTGTACAAATAATGGCTTGCAATCCCATTTTTCGTAGGAGCCGGACACTTTCTACGATACGGTCGCTGTCCATTTTATTAAACGCCTCGTCGAATACGACCAAACGCACTGTATTCCCGAAACTGGAGGCGTCGTTGACACGATACAGCTGCGCAAAAGATGCCAACACAGCAATATAGAACGGTGTCTGAGTCTCGCCTCCGGATTTGGTGTTCAGAGTTTGAGAGAGAAGTTGTTTGGAGCCGTTTTGGTCTGTGGTTTCCAAGTCAAATTTCAGGTAGGTTCTGAAATCCGTATAGCGCTGGATATTTTCTTGTAGCTCACTCTGCTTTCTGGCGTTGAGCTGCGTGTCATCTGCCATAGTGATCTGGCTGAACAGTTTCTCGATCAGAGGACCGTATTTCTCCTGAAAAGGCAGGGCGAACAGGCCCATATCGCCCTCCATTAGCTCCGGCGCCATAATCATATCATAGTATTCCGCATAGTCCGGATTCCGCTCTACACGGAACTGATAGCTGTCTGTTCCGAACTGTGCTTGACGTAATGCTCGATTCAGATCCTTCACTTGATCCTGCACCTGGTCAATGCTGGATTTCAGCTTGGCAAGGAAATCGTTCTGGAACTGTTCCATGGCGCTCTCACGGGCAGCTTTGATCTTCTCCCTGTACTTAGGCAGTTCACTCTCTTCCAACAAGCGCTGCTCCTCCTCAAATTCATCATTGTCCATGGCCTCCACACGGAAGGAGCAGGGCTTGAATTGGTCGGTGTAATCCCTTCGCGCGGTAAACAGCTTCCGCCGTGCGGCTTCTCGTTCATTGATGCTCTGGGACAGGCGGTCACTAAAGTTCTTATGAACAATATCTGCCCTTTTCAGGCGGGAGAGCTCCTGTCGATATCTGGGAATGCCCGTATTTTCCTGATACTCAAGAGGGAACTCCTCCTGCAAGTGGTCTTCGATGCCGGTCAGCCGCTGATAGTGGTCCGGCAACACCTCATATTCCAGCTGACGGATACGTTCTTTGAGCTGACCTTCTTGTCCAATTTTTTGTTCCTTTTCTTTGTTTAGCGCCAAAATCTCATCGCCGAGTACAGAGATGGTTCGACGCTGCTCATCCAGCCACAGCAGGTCCAGGCGGGAAAGCTGGTCGTCAATATTGGAAATTTCTCCGGTGATCTCCAGTCCACGCAGGTAGTCTGCTTGCCGCTGCACCACGGTTGCCTGGACAAAATATTGGGTGAACAGGGGCTCTTTCTGCCTGGACAAGAGCTGATGGATAGGAGTCCAGTGATTGAGTTCCTCCAGCAACTGAGCCAGTTCTTCTTGCAGCCGGGTTATGCGCAAGGACACAGCACGGCGGCCGATAAAAGCGTCCTCCATCAGCTTCCGGCGAAGCGAACGGGCAACATAACCCTGGTAAAGCATACCTTCCGCCGTAATAGCGGTTTTATAGTTCCGTAATTGCTCTGCCTTGGCACAGCACACCACATGACCCAGCAGGTAATCAATATAGCTGCGTGCCAGATCGCTGTTTGTCTCAATCTGCTTGGCAAGGCTGTTATCCAGAGGACGGATTGTTTCCCTCTCCCGCAGCTTGCCGATATCCACAAGACCGAAAGAGCGGAAACCAGGCTCCTGTTTGATCCGGTCATAAATGGACAAGGCCTCTTTATAGCAAGCCGGGTCCACCAGCAAATAGAATTTCTGCGTGTTCAGATATCCCTCTGCCGCACCACGCCAGTGTTCATCCGTGATTTCCAAAACATCAGCAAGAATATCAATCCGAACAGAACGCCCGATCTGACGCTCCAGTTCCGCAGCAAGCCGCGCTTTGAACTGCAATAGGCCGCACGGGTAGTCTTTGATATTCTTTTGCAGATTCTCCAGCGCTGTGCGTTTCTGGTCCTCTTGCTCTTTGAGCACGGCCAGACGATCCTCTACTTTGTGTGCTGTATTCCGAATGGCATCGGAAAGTTCGGCGGCAGCATGCTGTGCAGATTCAAACGGCGCCAGTGAATGGGAGAAGATTTCATAGTCGCTATCAGTAAAGAGTACATATGCTTTGTGCGCTGCTTCGGCAGCTTCCTGCACAGGTGTAAGTATCTCTTCTGCATCCCATTCCAGAACATCGGTGCACAGACTATTCAGGCGTAAAGATTCTCGCTTGATCTCCAATGCCAGGTTCTGAAGCTCTTGGATGAGCTTTTTTTGTTCCTCCAGCAGAGCTTGCTTGCGGTTGCGCAGCTTTTCCTCCTCCTGAAAAACACTGCTCTGGGCACAGGCCAAATCGAGTTCACGCCTACGGTTTTCTTTCTGCGCAATCTGTGAGGAGAGAGCATCGATGCAATCTTCTGCTGCGGCAAGTTGGGAGTGGCGGTCCTGTTTTTCCAGTTCCAGCCGATCAATCTGGGATTGCGCTACCTCTTTTTCTGACCAAAGCACCAGAAAAGACTGCACCCGCCAGCGGTCAATGGATTGATTCATCTCCCGGTAGAGCTTGGCAATTTCCTGTAAAGCCGCCAGTTTTTCTTCCTGGCGCTGCGCCAACTGTTCATGGCGTTTGTAATCTCGGATATTCTGCTGCATGGCCTCAATGTCAGGCTTATCTGGAATATCGCAGATATTCTCTGTAATAAATTTCTGAATATCTACAATCGGACGGAAGGATACCGCCTTTTTCATCATCCGGAGAACCTGCTCGTTGTGGACGTTCCAGCGGGACAGCATATTTCTGCGGTATTCCTTCTGACTGTCATAGACTTCCGCCTTGGTGTAATTTTGCTTCAAAAAACGACGCAGGGCAGAAATTTCCATTGCTTCACCATTTTCAATGAAACAATTTTCTGGCAAAGTGCCTACATAAATGAAAAACCGATCCTGCTTACTGCCATCACTGCGGCAATCGAACACAACGCCCATCACAAAGCTGCTACCTTCCACCTCATCCTGAAACTCGCAGGCAATATAGGTGGAAAAGTCCTTTCCACGGCGAGAATAAGGATTGTTTTCGTCCATATCCGCACGAAGATAACCGTCCAATGTGCGTTGAGATTTCTCGTTGGCTGCCTGATTAAAGTTGCGGGCATTCGTCTCGCCCAACAGCACAATCTGCAAAGCGTCGATTACAGTGGATTTGCCGGCGCCGTTCTTGCCTGTCAGGAAGTTGACGTCACCCACCTCAATGAGTTCCTTGCTGAAGTACAGCCAGTTAATCAGCAAGATCTTCTTCAGCTTCTTCATCGGCGTCTTCCTCCTTTCGCAGTACGGACACCACATCGTTCAGCTTTTCACTGGAAACAGCGGCCAGTACCGTGGGTAAGATGGAAAACTTGCAGCTACTCTGGTTGAACTTCCCTTCGATGCGCTGAATGACAGAGTGATTCTCCAGCAGTGTCAGTGCACGTTTGATCTCATCCATGTTGGGCTTGGCCGGGAGAATGGCGTAATCTGTAACTACCTTTTCCAGCACATCTCGAACTGTGCAAATGGCATCCTGTTCCAGTCCCAGCCGTTCCTGATTCTCATCGTAGATCATCCGAAGCGCCAACAGGATTGCCGTCTCCTTTTTATTTAAATTGCAGCGGTTTGCCTCGTCGGTATTCAATACATAGAAATAGCCGTTCAGATCATCCCTGCGCAGGTCCCAGTCTAAGAGACTGAGATATTCCTGTACTACTTCATAATGGATTGACAGAAAGGTATAATCTGGATTGTTGATTCGTCCTCTTCCAGGATAATACAGTGTCCGGACAATATATGTGCGGCTAAGCAGCTGATTACAGACGGATTTGAATTGCTCCAGTTCTTTTGATGTTGCTCCATTAATGAAATCGAAGTTCATTTCTTCTTCTCCTTCCGGCTGATTTGCATCTGGGGGATAGAATAACCGTTTTCATGAAAGGAGCCGCCCAGCTCTTTTATCTGATGATTCACCGAAGGATCGCCGCTGGTCAGAACAGCCAGCAGACTCATGATATAATCCTTGTCATCTCGAATTGCCAAATCTTTGGAATAGCAGACATCCGATTCGCCTAGCCAACCCTGCACATAAGCGGCAATAGCGGCTCGGCCATATTCAGAGCGCAGCAGTTGCGCTGCCTGAGCGGCGGATTCGGAGTCCGGCGTTGTATCCTGTATAAGAACTGGAGCCGCTTTTGCTCGTTTTCCAGGGCGCTTGCGATACCAAAGACTCTTCTCGGACAAGAATGACTGTTCATAAAGATGAAACGCTGGCTGTATCTGATCTACCAGTTCGGATGCTCGGCGGTTTCGAGACAATGCTGTGAGTAAGGTGTTCAGATTTCCACGGACATTTTGATCTCGATTCGTTAGGTTCTCAACCTTTTGCGTTGCAGCTCTAGTATAACGCCGGACCTGCGCATCGATCTCATCCAAATAGTCGTGTTCCAGATTGTCGTAGCGCTCCTCAATCCAGAATATCTTCCGGAGCAAGTCAGCCCGGCAGTTTTCTAGCGTTTCACCGCGTTTATCCTGTATGGCGGCATTCGCCATGGCGAGTAGCAGAGCGTCATCTTCTGCCCAGTTTTTTAGAACAGATTGGATAGGAACGCGATACTTTGGCACGGAATCCTTGATTTTCAGAGGCCGGATGTATGCCTCTATCACTTTTTGCCCAAAATCATTAAAGTGGGAAGCTAATACCTCATTGACCTCCTGCATGTCAATCTGCATTTGAAAGTAGTGTTTTACGTTGTGGTAGACCATTTGTAACAAATTTATCAACGCCTGGGTGTTATCATAGGCACCATAAATGGCAGCCATTTTGTCATAGACACTGCCGCTTTCGTGGGCAACCTTCAGTGTAGAATAGGTTCCGAACACATAGGAATAGCCTCGGATAGGGCTGTCGTCCCGGAGCTGGTGAAACAATTCCAGCAGACGGCTGCTATAGCTGGGGACGGTAATGTATTCTTCAAAATCATCACCGCGCTCTTTTTCGAACCAGCCTTTGCTGCACAGCTTACGGATTAGAAAGCGGGCGCGTCCAGAGATGTCCCCCAATTCTTCCTCATCAATGTCTTCATCTTCAAAAGTGGCGTCTGCCAGCTGCTGCTCCAGTCGGCTACGCAACATGGAATACAGCCTGTCCTCCGGAATTTTCAGGTTCTCTCGATAGGCGGCATAGAGGACATCTAACGCATCAGCATAAAGCGCACGGTTTGGCGACGCCAAAGGTGAAAAAAGGTCGCTGGGGACTGCTTCAAAAAACTTCATCGAATATCCTCCTATATGAGACTGCGATGACAGGATTATTGATTTGGAACCAGGATAGACTGGATATCGCACTGGATACGGGCAGTTTATACGGTGGGTTACATTGCGGTGATTGTTTTTGCTGCCTTATAAACGGTGAGTGGCTCAATGTTCGGCTGGAATGTGATACCGTATGATACCGATTGAGTGCTGATGCACAATGGGAGAAGCATGCCTGTTTGCTACGGCGCGAGAACTTGGATTTAAGGAATTATCCGACCACCAATTTGTTCGTTTTCTTCAAGAACTTGGCGGGAATCGGACGGTCTAGGCGCCAGGTGATGTTCATGGGTCTGGAACCTTCGTGTTTTACATAATTTGCAGTGCCCAAATAGGTATACGCCTCGGCACCGCCAGTCACTCGATCAGACTTGAATTCCCGAACGAACAGCAGCACCTTGCTGCTACGCTCTGCATGGTGAATGTAGCGCTGACCAGTGGGGGAATCCTCTGCCGTCGTGCTTTGGCTCTGCCAATGAAACAGGCTCTCATTAATGGAGTAGTCGTTGTACATGGTCGTGGGCGAATAGTCCTTGTCGGCCTTGTTGAGCGTCACGAAGAATACATCGAGCTGCTTGTCCAGCAGCCATTTGACGCCTTCACGCACAGTAGCGGGCTTCATAAAGTCCATGGCCACCAGCAACTGGTCACGGGTATAGGTACAATGCAGATCTAGCGGACAATCAAAGCCCAACTCCACCGGCTCATCGATAAAGTCGATCTGCTCAAAACGATACTGAAGCAGGCTAATCAGCTCACCCAGCATTGTAGTGCTGTCCGACAGGGCGTAGAGATTGTCCAGCACTTCTTCACTGTTCCAATCCTCTGCCGCCTTGCCCCAAACGGTGATGTAGAACATCTGCAGCATCCGCTTTTCCCCGTCTGTCAGGGCAGAAAAATCCACGTTGTCCAGTCGCGGCAGAATATCCAGAAGGAACGAGATCCAACGCCGGGAGTCAATCACCGCAATCCGAGCGAATGCCTTCGTCAATGTGTCTTCCAGTGGTTCCGTAAAGTTCTCGATTACGTCGGCTCTGGCGCAGATGCGGGAGAAGGACGAGAACTTATAGATTGCCCTGGGGTCCAGGTGATAGTAGTCCAGGAAATTTGCCAGAGTAAGCTCCAAGCCGCTATCATCGGTAAAGGACGCAACACGAGATACCAATCCAGCTGTATTGCCGTAGGATGCGCGGATATTGTCCAATATGTACTTAGCAGCTTTCTTTTCGAGCTGGATGTAACAGCCCTTGGGAACTGAAACAAAGCCATCTTTAATCTCGCGTGTTATGCTGCGGGTCGTATGCGATAGCAGTGCCGCGAACTTATCTTCAAAATTGTATTTTCGATTTGCCTGGCCGATAAAGTCCAAAACGGTCAAGCATTCTTTATCCTCTGCCAGACGCAGACCACGGCCCAACTGCTGCAGGAACACGGTCAAAGATTCGGTGGGGCGAAGGAAGAGGACGGTATTGACTTCGGGAATATCCACACCTTCATTGTAAATATCCACAACGAAAATAAAGCGCACCTCACCAGCCACCAGGCGCTGCTTGGCAGTCTTTCTTTCCTCCTCGGGAGATTGACCAGTCAGGAACATGGACGGGATATTGTGGTCATTGAAATAGCGGCACATGAATTCTGCGTGTTCTACGGTTACGCAGAAGCCGAGGCCCTTTACCTCGTCAATGTCGGTCACGTATTTCAGAAGAGAGGACACAACATGGTCAGCGCGTCGGTCGGCCATTGCACCGCTGAGCGTATAGACTTTGGACAGCTCGCCCTTGTCGTAGCCGCCAGCACTCCATTTGAGAGTGTTCAGATCGACAGTGTCGGTGACACCAAAATACTGGAACGGACACAGAAGCTTCCGGTCAATGGCTTCCGGCAGACGGATTTCCGCCGCAATGCGGTTGTTAAAGTACGGCAGTACGCTTTTGCCGTCCATACGCTCCGGAGTAGCAGTCAAACCCAGCAGAATGCAGGGCTGATAGTATGCCAGCAATTTCTGGTAAGTTGGAGCTGCCGCATGGTGGAACTCGTCCACGATAATGTAGTCATAAAACTCCGGGGAAGTCTTTGCGGTAAAGTCCTGAGAGTTGAAGGCCTGAATGGAAATAAACAAATTGTCGATACTCTCGGGCTTGTAGCTGCCCACAAACATTTCGCCAAAATTAGCGTCCTTGAGCACGGCGCGGAAGGTGTACAGGCTCTGCTTGAGGATTTCTTCCCGGTGTGCCACAAAGAGCAAACGGCAGGGCTTGTCCGGGTTCTGTTTGCGGAAACGCTTGTAGTCCAATGCAGAGATGACTGTCTTGCCAGTTCCGGTAGCTGCCACAACCAGATTGCGTGTATAGCCGCGGACCTTGCGCTCGGCTTCCAGCTTGTCCAGAATCTCCTGCTGGTAGGAGTAGGGCGCAATATTCATGGTGTAGACTTCGGCGTTGTTGGTGTCGAAGTATTTTTCTGCTTTTAGTGCCCGAGCCAGACGTTCTTTCTGACCTTCGTCGTAATACTCGAATTCACGGTCATTCCAGTAATACTCGAAGGTGGCGGTAATCTTGTCGATCGTTTCGGGTAGATCACGTTTCGTCACCTTGGTATTCCACTCTAAGCCACTGGTCAGAGCTGCGTTAGACAAGTTGGAGGAACCGACATACGCAGTCGTAAAACCTGTATTGCGGTAGAAGATGTACGCTTTGGCGTGGAGACGAGTAGTTTTTGTGTTGTAGCTAACCTTGACCTGGGTGTTAGGCAGTTTCCGCAGCTCCTCGATTGCCTTCACATCGGTGGCACCCATGTAAGAAGTAGTGATAATGCGGAGTTCGCCGCCGTTCTCGGTAAATTCCCGAAGCTCATCCATCAGAAGCCGCAGACCGCTCCACTTGATGAAGGACACCAGCATATCAATGCGGTCAGCGGAAGCGATTTCTTTCTTGAGCTCGGAATATAACTGCGGTTCATGGGTGGCACCGGTAAAGAGAGAACTCTGTGCAATGGAGCTTTCCGGGCGGCTCAAATCGGCAGCAGTTTTGCCCACAGCCAACCGGGGATCTGCCTCCCGTAAAAGAGCAAGAAGCTGCTCTGCGCGCTGGTCAACGCCCAGCGCGGCAAAGTCAGCTTCTTTTGTTGTGCTTTGAATGAGGTCCACGATCTGATTAGTCAGCTCGATCTGGGCAGAGATATCCCCACCGTTGTCCAGTACGTTATCCAGGCCTTTCTGAACTACGTCAGCCAGGTACTGTGCCAGTACTTTGGAGGCTTCCGCCTTATCAATGGGCGCAATAGCTTTACGGGCTTCCGGAATCTCCGCAAGCTCGCTGGTCAGTTGATTGTTGATGACTTGTTCATAAAGGCCGTGGTGTAACATTTTGTGCCTCTTTCCATTTCATGCTTTCATGTAGTTAACGAGCGGTGTACTCTTTGCTCAAGCGCAGATACAATGTTTCTCAATCGCTGTACTAAATCATCATATGTCATAATATCTGCAATATTTTTATATTGGCGCTTTATAAGTTCGAAATCGCGCTTTTGCTGAGCGTTAAAATCCCAACTACGGCCAAGAAGGAGGATACCTTGAGGATTAACAACTTCAGGCTTAATTCCATTAGGAAGCAAAACACTCAATCTTTCTAATACTTCTTTCTGGCTTTTTTCTAAAGATGTAAGACAGAAGATATACTTCTCAATCTGCTGGATTGCTCCAGCAAACTCTTTGACGGGAACATAATTATTGCGATACGAGGCTTGTTTTGTTAAGACTTGTACATCAGGTTTTTTGATTTCTAAAATATCTACAAAGCCATTGGAATCTACCAACAGAAAATCTGGGCGCTTGTCATAGCCATCTACACCCTTAAATGCAATCTCTCGAGTGCAAAGAATGTATTTGGGGTATAGAAGTTGCAATATTTCTTGAATTTTATCTTGCCAAACAGATTCGTTAATTCCTTCCGACTGTGACAACATTTCTTCAAGAAGGTTTAAAGCAGTAGAAAACTGAGCTAATTCGATAGCTAAATGTGATTTAATGGCACTTTTTGTATTACTATTTAGTGTGTTGGCACTCTTTCTTTCGATGTATCGCCTATATATCTCTTCGTATTTGTCGCACTCAGGAAAAAACTCTTTGAGAATATTGGCAATTCTGCTATTGGCATATTTATCTAACTCGGCTGTTTTAGGGAAGTTACGAATGAGATCCGTATAAGCTTCTACTGAAATGCCGCTCTTTGACTCCCAATTACCGCCAATGTAAAAATCGCCTTCAATGAGATCATCAATTTTCCTTAAAATAGAAATATTACGATAAGCCACAAACATAGCTAATGATAGCTTGATATCGTTTGAAAAATAAAACTGGTGTTCGGTGTTAATTACTTCAGGATAAATTTGAGTATACTCAATACCAACTTGGCCAATGCAGAACATTAAAGTGTCTTCGAAATCATACTCATCTTTATCAGGTTCACGTAACATAGATTTTGTTACAAGGAATGTCCGCTTGATCAGAATCTCCTCATCCATCGACAGGCGCTTTGTAATCTCTGAAATTCCCATTGCCGGAGAATAAAACAAGATAAGTTCATCGTTTCGCCTTTCAAAAGAAACGGACATCTATCTCAACTCCTCTATGACTAATAACTATATCGCTTTGTCCGGCACAATCTCCATAATATCCTCAATCTGACAATCCAATGCCGTACAGATCTTCAGGAGAATCTCTGTGGTAACATGGCCGTTCCTGCCCATCTTGGTGATGGACGCCGGGCTGATGCCCGCCTTTGCACACAGGTCTTTCTTCTTCATGTCTTTGTCAATGAGCAGCTTCCAGAGCTTTTTATAACTGACAGCCATAAAACGATCTCCTCCATGCCGATATATGAAAAATGCTCTGCCGCCCGGCAGAGCATTCGGTCTATTGCAGCCATACTGCCAAGGCCTATTCCAACACCTGACAGCGTTGTCTACTATGATAGCACATTCAGTGGGGAATGGCAAGAAAATGATAAATCCACACGATTTTTAGTTTCAAATATTTGGAATAGCCGAGGAGATTGACCTGGATTGGCCAGGGTTGGCCAGTAAAAGCAATGGCTCGATTTCTTGGCTTATTGCCCCGCAAACTTTGAGTTGCTGCGAAATAGGAAAACGCTTCCCCTCGGGTCGGTAATTCACCGGCTCGGGGGAAGCGTTTTGTGTTCGATAGTTTTCAGCTATCTCAGGTCGCTCAACACCTTACCAATATCAGCATCGAACAGAATGGACTGCGCTTCAAGTCCTTTCATAGTGATGGCCTCGCCCAGATTGATGCAGGCATAGGTGGCCTTGGGATTCTGAGCCGTCATACGCAGAAACGGCACTTTGATGATACCGGGGGTATTTCCGCCGACGCCGAGTTCCAAGAACAGGATACGCCCGTTCCTATGCCGACTCAGGAAATCCTCATACCTCTGGGCTGCGGCGTACCAGCCCTCATCCTGCACAAAGCTGTCGTCACAGCGCAGGTTCGGAGTCTGCGGTTTGCCGCACTTAGGGCAGCGAGGAATCAGCTCAGAAGGGATACGCATTTTCGCTTGCTCCGCAATCATCTGGCGGACAGCAGCCTCGTTATCATAAGTGGCCTGATGGCACGGCTCACTGCACTGCCAAAGGCCGTAGTCGCCCTGGGTATAGAACAGCCGCGTCTTATCAAAACCAGCCAACTGAAATTGATGGTCCACATTGGTAGTCAGAACGAAGTAATTCCTACCCCTGACCAGTTCCAGCAAGTCAGCATAAGGCTTGCCGGGCGTCACATCGTAGCGGTTGTAGTAAATGTGCCGGCTCCACCAGGCCCAGTATTCCTCAAGCGAGGAAAAAGGATAAAAGCCGCCGGAATACATGTCGGTGATACCGTACTTCTCATGGAAATCGGAGAAGTGTTTCAGAAAGCGCTTGCCGCCATAGGTCAGACCGGCCGAGGTGGAAAGGCCGGAGCCTGCGCCGATGAGAATGGCGTCTGCGCCTTGGATCTCAGATTTCAGCCGCTCGATTTTCTGTGAGTAATCGCCGATAAATTTCGAGGTCCAGATCCTTGAAAACATTGAAAATCACCTTCATTTCGCTTCCGGTTTCCGCCTTAAACTGCCCCACAGTCTCTACGGCAATCTCGGCGGCCCGCTGATTGGGAAAATGGAACACGCCGGTGGAGATACAGCAGAACGCAATGATCTCCACGCCGTTTCGCTCGGCCAGCTCCAGACAGGAGCGGTAGCAGGAGGCCAGCAGGCGCTCATCCTCCGGGGTCACACGGCCCGCAATGATGGGGCCTACGGTATGCAGGACATAGTCGCAAGGTAGATTGTAGCCTAAAGTGATTTTGGCCTGCCCGGTGGGCTCCTCATGGCCTTGGCGCTCCATGAGCTCAGCGCAATCCAGCCGAAGCTGGATGCCTGCAAAAGTATGGATGCAGTTGTCGATGCAGGCGTGGCATGGCACATAGCAGCCCGTCATCCCGCTGTTTGCGGCGTTGACAATGGCGCCGCACTCTAGCCGGGTGATATCACCCTGCCAGAGGTAGAAATCGCCGCAAACAGGCTCCAAATCGGCCAGGCGGGTGATGCCTGCATCTTCGATCTCCTGACGGAGGTATTCGTCCTGCACGGTCAGAAATTCGGTGTCGATGCCTTGGGGGCGGCGGACGTTCATCAGAGAGCGCAGCATTCGCGTCTGCTCCACGGCGTCCGCCGGAATTTCCATGCCGCGATAGCACCTGTCCTCATCCAGTAGCCGCTTGATGAGGAATACTCTTTTTTCGGCCTGCTTCATCTTAACCTCGCTTCACAATGGCTCTGGCCGGGCAGATCTCATAGCAGTTGCCGCAATGCAGGCAGTTCTGCTGCTGGATGGCCACCGGCTTGCCGGAAATGTCGATGCACTTCTGCGGACATTTGGAGTAGCAGAGCTTGCAGCCGATGCAGGCATCCGTGACAAAGTAGCCCTCCTGCACTTCTTCCGCACCGCCAAAGGTAAAGCTGGCCCGCTCAATGGGCTTTTTGGAGAGGTCAAACCATTCACCGCTGCCCTCATAGAGGACGAAGACGGTCAAGGCACTTCTGGATGCCGCGTCTGGGTAGATCTCGTTCATGTAGGGATTTTTTTCAAACAGCCGGGGTAGCAGTTCACCGCCCAGCTCCCGCACCTTTCCCCGAATGGAAAGGGCGGCACAGTGCATGGTGTCTGTTCCCTTCATGCCGGTCAGCGCCAGCGTTCCGCGTTTTTTCAGGCGGTCATAGAAGCCTTTTCCTTTTGCGGTCAGAAAGTACAGGCCATCCTCATCGCAGTCCATCATGTCGATGGCGGCAGTCACAGGCAGCCCCGCATCGTCCACGGTGGCCACGACAGTGGTGTGGATCTCCTCCACCAGGTATTTCAAGTAGTTCATAGCGTCACCCCAAGTTATCGTACCATCTTTGTTTCTCGGTTTCAAATGAATACCGCAATACCCCGCAACAGCTTGCAGGGTATTGCGGTATCGGTGATCAAAACTCGTAGGGAGGATTGCCGGAGAAGTCGGCGATCACGCCGTGGGGCTCCTCCAGATAGAACACCTCAAAGATGGGGTTTTCGGCGGTCTGGTACTGCCCCTTGACGATGGGGTTGTTCATGCAGCCCTCCTTGACGGCTATATTGTTCTCAAACACAGCCTTGCCGTGCAGGCGGATCCAGGCATAGCTGGGGCTGGAAACGGTGATCTCCACATAGGGGTTGGCCTGCATATCCTTGTAGACATCTTTCTGGTTATTGGTGCAGAACCACAGCTTGCCGTCCTGCTCAAAGCAGAACATGAAGGGGCGGCACTTGGCCTTTCCGTCACGGCCCACAGTGGCCAGATACTGAACCGGGTTGGCAGTCAGAAATTCAACGACTTTTTTCATGAGAATACCTCCAATGTTTTTACAGCTTGACTTGTGCCTTGCTTGCTTTTAGAATAAGGGCAAAAGTATCAACTGTAAAGTAAGCACAATATTGTGCCGTAGTTACTAAATAGAAACTATTGGAGGTTTTGCGATGGAACTGCCTGCATGTCCGGTAGAGACTACTCTGATGCTCATCGGGGATAAGTGGAAGGTGCTGATCCTGCGGGATCTGATGGACGGCACCAAGCGTTTCGGCGAGCTGAAAAAGTCCATCGGCACGGTATCTCAGAAAGTGCTGACCGCCCAGCTCCGGGACATGGAGGAGAAGGGCCTGCTCACCCGCAAGGTCTATGCCGAAGTGCCGCCGAGGGTGGAGTACACCCTAACGGAGACCGGCTACAGCCTGAAACCCATTCTGGACGCTATGGTAGTCTGGGGGACGGACTATAAGCGGAAGAACGGATAAGGAGAACAGCAATGGTTCGTGAAATATGCAAAGACGAGGCGTTTCTCGCCCAGAAGGCGGGACCCGCCACGACAAACGATCTCGGTGTGGCACAGGATCTGCTGGATACGCTGGCTGCCCATAAGGATGGCTGTGTGGGTATGGCAGCCAATATGATCGGCTCTAACCGCCGCATCATCGCCTTTGACAACGAAGGCGAATACATGGTCATGTTCAATCCTGTCATCGTCAAGCAGTCCGGGGCGTATGAGGCCGAGGAGGGCTGTCTGTCCCTTACCGGCACGCGGCGCACAAAGCGCTTCCAGACCATTAAGGTGCAATGGCAGAACGAGAAGTTCCAGACACGGCTCAAGACCTTTTCCGGCTGGACGGCGGAGATCATTCAGCACGAGATCGACCACTGCGAGGGGATTTTGATATGATTTTGTATTTCACCGGAACTGGGAACAGCCGGTACGTCGCAGAACGCATCGCCGAATCCCTGGGCGACGAGCTTCTCAGCATGAACGACCGCATCAAGACGGGCGATTACTCGCCTGTCAAGACTAACGAACGCCTGGTTATCGTCACGCCCACTTACGCCTGGCGCATCCCGCGCATTGTACGGGATTGGCTGACAGAAACGGATTTTCCCTGTGCAAAGCAGGCATGGTTTGTCATGACCTGCGGCAGTGAGATCGGCAATGCTGCGGGGTATAACTGCACGCTCTGCCAGGAGAAACAGCTCACCTATATGGGCACGGCGCAGATTATCATGCCCGAAAATTACATTGCCATGTTCAACGCGCCGCAGGCGGAGGAAGCGCGGCAGATCGTTGCCAGGGCGGAACCGGACATTGACCGTGTGATCTCCGCCATCAAGACGGGCCAAAAGTTCGCTCCGCCCCGCAATAACCTCTACGACCGCTTCATGAGTGGCCCGGTGAATCCGATTTTCTATTCTTTCTTCGTCAAAGCAAATGCTTTTACGGCCAGCGATGCCTGCACCGGCTGCGGTCAGTGTGCCAAGCTCTGCCCAACGAACAACATCACGATTCAAAACGGCGAGCCTGTCTGGGGCGGCGACTGCACCCACTGCATGGCGTGCATCTGCCGCTGTCCTGCCTAAGCCATCGAGTACGGCAAAAAGAGTCTCGGCAAGCCCAGGTATCATTTCGAGACGCTTTAAAAGGTGAAAAAGTCCGGAGAGCAAGCAGCTTGCTCTCCGGATTTCTCGTTTTACGCATCCATGCTGTGTGCATGTTCATAAGCCCGCCGGATATCCTCCGGCATTTTCTCCGGCTGTAAATGGGAAAGACGGTCCTCGTTTCCGTCCCGGATCGCCTGTTCGTAATACCAGCACTTGAAACGTAGCATGTCCAAGACTCGGTTCATCCGCTCGATCTCCGCCTCCACCGCCGCCTTCTGATGGAGGAACAGTTTCCGCCGCTGCGGATAGGTCTCGCTGCCCTGTACGCACCATTCCATGAACTGTTTGATGTCCTTGATCTCCAGGCCGGACTTTTTTAAGCACTCGATCACACGGAGGGCTTCCAGCTCCTTTTCTCCGAATTTTCGGATGCCGGAATCTCGTTGGATCGTGGGGAACAGTCCTTCCTTGTCATAATACCGCAGTGTGGATATGGGCAAACCAAACAGTTCAGATACTTGGCCGATGGTATACATGGAACTCCCTCCAAAATGACTGAGAAAAATCTCAAAAATAACGCTTGACCTAAAGTCAGGTTTAGGTACTATCATGAGTTTATCAGCAAATCAATCACAAAGCAAGACACAAAAAGGAGTTTTTATGAGCAAGAATGTTTTGATTATTTCTTCCAGCCCCCGCAAGGGCGGCAATTCCGAAACACTGGCTGCATCTTTCGCAAAAGGTGCCGGGGAAGCCGGTCACAAGGTGGAAACCGTTTCTCTTCGGGAGAAGAATTATGGTTTCTGCAAGGGCTGTCTGGCTTGTCTCAAGGTTGGCCATTGCGTGATCGACGATGACGCGGTGGAGATTGCCGCCCGGATGCACGATGCGGATGTGCTGGTATTTGCCACGCCCGTTTACTATTACAGCGTCAGCGGTCAGCTCAAGACCATGCTGGATCGTGCCAATCCTCTCTTTGACTCCGATTACGCCTTCACCAAGGCATATCTTCTGGCAGCTGCGGCTGAGGACGGGGAAGAAACGGTGGAGGGAACCGTCAAGGCTGTGCAGGGATGGGTGGACTGCTTTGAACGCTGTGAGCTGGCAGGCACCGTTTTTGCCGGTGGTGTGAATGGCGTAGGCGACATTGCCGGACACCCGGCACTGGAGAAAGCCTATCAGATGGGCAAGGAGGTCTGAATATGGAGCAGCTGAAACTGACACAGGAATGGGACAAGACATTTCCCAAAAGCGAAAAAGTGGACCACCGCAAGGTCACCTTCCATAACCGTTATGGGATTACCCTCGCGGCGGATCTGTATATTCCGAAAAATGCGGAGGGAAAGCTCCCGGCCATTGCGGTCAGCGGACCCTTTGGCGCCGTCAAGGAGCAGTCCTCCGGGCTGTACGCACAGGCAATGGCCCAGCGGGGCTTCCTGACCATCGCTTTCGACCCGTCCTTTACGGGGGAGAGCGGCGGCAGTCCCCGGTATGTGGCTTCCCCGGACATCAACACGGAGGACTTTTCCGCGGCGGTGGATTTCCTTTCCGTTCAGGACAATGTGGACCCGGAGAAGATCGGGATCATCGGTATCTGCGGCTGGGGCGGCATGGCCATCAATGCCGCCGCCATGGACACCCGCATCAAAGCGACTGTGGCATCCACTATGTACGATATGACCCGTGTGAACGCCAACGGATATTTTGACAGTGAGGATACCAGTGATGCCCGCTTTGAGAAGAAGAAAGTCATGAACGCCCAGCGCACGGTGGACTACAAAAACGGTACCTACGCCCTGGCCGGAGGGGTGGTCGATCCGCTGCCGGAGGACGCGCCCCAGTTCGTCAAGGATTACTATGCCTACTACAAAACAGAGCGCGGCTATCATCCCCGTTCCCTCAACCCCAACAGCGGCTGGAATGTGACTTCCTCTCTGTCCTTTATGAATATGCCAATCCTGCAGTATAGTCACGAGATCCGCTCCGCTGTTCTGCTGGTGCATGGGGAAAAGGCGCATTCCCGCTATTTCAGCGAGGGAGCCTATGAAAAACTGACCGGCGACAACAAGGAACTGTTGATCATTGCGGGAGCCAGCCATGTTGACCTCTACGACCGGACGGATGTGATCCCCTTTGAAAAGCTGAGAAGCTTCTTTGAGGAACATCTGAAATGAAAAAGCGCGTCTTGCTCAGCCTGTTTTTGTCTATGGGATTTCTGCTTACCGCCTGCGCTGGTCCAGTATTTGGCTCAAACACAGTTGCGGAACCGCCGGAAACGGAGAGCGTTTCTGAATCTCCCATGGAGCAGGAAGAGGCCGTTCCGCAGGAAGAAGGGACAACTATGCCAAGCGAGGAAACGCAGATGTGGGGATCCGAAACAGTACAGGAGGAGGAAGAATACCCGGTGCAAACGGAACGGCCTGCCGAGACGCACTTCACACCGCCCGAAACTGCACAAGAGCCGGAGAATCCCCAGCCAGAGCCGGTACAGCCGGCGGCGGGAGAAGAAAGCCCGGAGCAGCCGGAACTGCCCGCTGAGCTGGAAACCTTGGTGCTGAGCATCAACGGGACTGTCCTGGATGTGCAATGGGAAGAAAACGAAACCGTTGCCGAGCTGCTTGCCTATGTTCAAAATGAGAATATCATGGTGAACACAACTCTCTACGGCGGGTTTGAGCAGGTGGGAAGTCTGCCCCAGAGCTTTTCAAGAAACGATGCGCAGATGACAACCGGACCGGGAGATATTGCGCTGTATTCCGGCAACCAGCTCGTCCTGTTTTTCGGGTCCAATTCATGGAGCTATACCAGACTCGGGCATATCAACGGGATGTTCGCAGAGGAACTCTCGGAGTTATTGGGAGCAGATTCCGCGATTGTTGAAATCAAGCCACGATAAATAGGTTGACCGCTTCAGAGGCAAAAACAGAAATCTGGTGCAAACCGGTCAGTGATGAAGAATATAACGAATTGGAGTAATACTGAAATGAGTAAGAAACTGGTAGCCTATTTTTCCGCAAGCGGCACGACGAAAAAGGTTGCGGAGCGTTTGGCAAAGGCTGCGGGCGCGGACCTGTTTGAGATCAAGCCCGCCATTCCTTATACCAGCGCCGACCTGAACTGGATGGACAAAAAGAGCCGCAGCAGCGTGGAAATGAGTGACCCGTACTCCCGCCCGGAAATCGCCGAAACGATGCCCAACATGGCGGATTACGACACGGTATTCATCGGGTTTCCGATTTGGTGGTATGTTGCGCCCCATATCATCAATACCTTCTTGGAAAGCTACGATTTTTCTGGGAAGACGCTGGTGCCCTTTGCCACCTCCGGCGGCAGCGGTATGGGAAAAACGGTGGACGAGCTGAGAAAACTCTGCCCGAGCGCAGACTGGAAAGCCGGGAAGATGGTCAATGGCATATCTGATCAGGCGCTCGCTGCCTGGGCGGCTAAGTTTTCATGAAGCGTGCCGTCATATCAGCCCCTATTTCTTTGTTTATAGCCCCGCAAACTTTGCGCTGCGCTCCGGGCAGAAAACACTTGCATAACCTCTTGGCCAGAGTTACAATCCAACCAACCTGAAACGCGAAACGCTTCCCGTCCTGGGCCGGTGAAAAACCACCGGTTTGGGGCGAGAAGCGTTTTTGACCACATAAATGACCACAGACAGCGCCGGAACACCCGGAAAGCGCAGCACTAAACACGGCTAAAAAGTAATCGAAACAGAGAGAAAACGAAAAAAACCATTATAAACGAACAGAAAAAATTTAATCTAGCTCTTTGAGAGCAGGAGAGCTGTGAGTCGAGTCTCCCATCTCGGACCAAATGAACCGCCGGACATGCTTTTTCTTCGCTTTCCGCCGCGATTTGCTGCGAATTTGCGGCACATCGGTGCCGCCGGCCGGAGGGCCGGCTTCGCGACCTGCTGTATCTTTTTCCGCGGCACAGCACGAAACGCGCAAATATGGGCACTGCATATCGTTAGGATCGTATTTGCGGCAACAGCAGTCCACAAAAATCACTTTGATCTTGGGACTGCCTCACAAACTCACAAATCGCTGTACATCCCGGTTGCTGCCCAGAATGAAGATCGTCTCGTCCGCACGGAAGCGGTGGGAGGGACCGGGGAGCGGCTCCAGCCTGCCGCCGTACTTTGTCGCCAAAATATTGATGTGGTACTTCTGGCGGACCGCCAGTTCCACGATGGTCTTTCCCACCCAGGCGGCGGGCACCGCCGTCTCAAAAATGGAGTGGTCATCCGTCAGCTCAATATAATCGAAAATGTGATCCGCACTGTACCGCACCGCCGCCCAGGAGGCCATCTGCCTCTCCGGATAGACCACATCATCCGCGCCATTGCGCAGGAGAAATTTGGCGTGTACGTCGCGGCTGGCCCGGGCCAGTACAAACGGTGCCCCGTGTTCTTTCAAAAGCGCGGTGGTTTCCAGGGAGCTTTGAAAATCGTCACCGATGGCCACGACGCACAGATCAAAGTTCCGAACGCCCAGCGATTCAATAAACTGTTCGTTGGTGCTGTCCCCGATCTGGGCGTTTGTCACCAGGGGCAGGATCTCATTGACACGTTCTTCATTCCGGTCCACTGCCAGCACCTCATGGCGCAGTTCCAGGAGTTTTTCGGCCATGTGGCGCCCGAAACGCCCCAATCCGATCAAAAGAACCGATTTCATGATAGCCTTCCTTTCCTATCCCACCGTTATATGTTCCTGGGGGAATTGAGATGCGGACGCCCCATTGCCAGCTAAAACAGCGTAGACCAGAGTCAGTCCGCCGACACGTCCAACATACATGAGAAATACCAAGATCATTCTGGATGCCATGGAGAACCGGGCCGTCCCGCCCAGGGAGAGGCCCACAGTGCCGATGGCGGATGCCGCTTCAAAGAGCGCATCCATCAGCGGCACCTGGTCGATGGCGCAGATCAGAATACCTCCCGCCAGAAAGAACAGCACATACAGCATGAAGATAGCACAGGCGTTTTGCAGGACACCGTCCTGCACCCGCCGGCCGAAGCACTGGGCGCCCCGGCGCTTCCGAAAGACCGCGGCGGCGCTCAGGAGCAGGACCGCGAGGGTGGTGGTCTTAAAGCCTCCGGCCGTGGAGCCAGGCGAGCCGCCGGTCAGCATCAGAAGGATGGTCAGCAGCTGCCCCGGTTCTGATATCCGTGATAGCTCCACTGTGTTGAAGCCCGCGGTCCTGGGGGTGACGGACTGGAATATGGCGGCCAGGACACTCTCCTTCGGGGACATTCCCGCCCACTGGGGCAGCCGGAACTCATAGAGCAGGAAAAATAAAAAGCCGAACAACAGCAGCGCGGCGGTGGTAACCAGGATCAGCTTGCTCTGCAGCCGGTATTCCCTGAAGTGGAGGCGGTGCGCGAAAAAATCACACCAGGTCAGAAAGCCCAAACCACCCACCACGATCAGCAGCATGATGGTGAGGTTGACAATGAGATCCCCGGTATAGCCGGTCAGCGAAGAGAACGGCGCCTTCACGCCCATCAGATCGAAGCCGGCGTTGCAGAAGGCGGAAATAGAATGGAACACCGCGTACCAAAGCCCCTGCCGCAGGCCGAGCTCCGGACAGAAGCGGACCGCCAGGGCCGCCGCGCCCGCGCCCTCGATGGCAAAGGCCGTTTTCAGGATAAACCGGGTCTGCCGGACGATGCCGCCCACCTGGGGAGCGGAGATGGACTCCTGCAGGACCCAACGCTGCTTCAGACCGATCCGTTTCCCGGAGAACATAAAGATGGCCACCGCCATGGTGACAACGCCCATGCCGCCCACCTGGATCAGCAACAGGATGACCAGCTGACCGAAACCGGACCAATAGCTGGCCGTGTCATGGACCACGAGGCCGGTGACGCAGGTGGCAGAGGTTGCGGTAAACAGCGCGTCGGAAAAGGCTGCGCCGCCCCATTCCCGGGTGGAACAAGGCAGCATCAGCAGTCCTGTCCCCAACAGAATCAGAAGAAGAAAGCCCAATATGATCACACGGGCGGGAGATACCCGGCCGCTTTTCCACAAGGGCGAAAGCACGGACTCTATGGTTCTCCTCAGCATGACAAGTTCCTCCCGGAGATTCGATACGCCTTTAGGATGGTTCAGAAATTATAGCATAATACATACAAGGACGCAATTAAAATTTCCGGCGTCGTATGAAAAACATGTAAAGGAAAGCGGAGGGATAAAAACCCGCCGGTGCTCATACGAGCTTGCTCTCCTGCCGCAAACGCAGATCTCAGGAAGCGGCATTGGAACAGTGGGAGTGAGGGGCGGTGCATCCGGACGCCCTGGGAGATCATTGCCATATCACCGCCTATGGCATGATACAGCGGTCAAACATGGAGATCTCTATATCTCGGCGCAGTGCCTGATCACAGATTCCATCTGCGGGGAGATCCATTTGTCCCGGTGGCAGAAGAGCTGCTTCCAGATATCGATCTCCAAATCGTCCACTGTCAAATGCACCAGGCGCCCCGCCGCCACCGCGGCGGCGGTGGCGTAATCCGGAAGGAACGAGCACCCGGCACCCTGCGCCACCAGCCGGCAGATCAGCTCCGTGCTGCCGGCCTCCAGGATCGGGCGGATCTCCAGAGACCGCGCGGCCAGCTGTTCGTCCATCAGCCTGCGGTAGCTCATGCCTTTTTCCGTCAGCAGAAAGGGAGCCTGGACGATCTCACGGAGGGAGAGATGCTCCCGCCGCGCCAGCGGATGGTCCGGCGCGGCCACGAAATGCGTCTCGATTTTCTCCTCCCGGATGATGACATACTCCGTGTTGTAGATGTGGTTGTCCAGAGTAAAGACCAGATCCACCTCGTTGTGATTCAGCAGACGGAACATCTCGTCGGTACCGGCTGTGATGATCTTCAGGCTGATGCCGGGATTGCAGAGCCAGAAATCGCGGAAGGTCTCCCCGAAAAGACCGCACAGGGAGTCCGCCATGGCAAGGCGGATGTGCCCCGTGATCTCTTTTTCCGCCCGCAGGTCATTCGCCAGCTCCTGCATCAGCTTGTCCATCTGGTGGGCGTACCGCAGGACCTCCCGGCCCTGCTCCGTCAGGTTCACCGTGTGGTGGATCCGCTCAAAGAGCCGGACGTTCAATTCGGCTTCCAGCTGCTTGATCTGGAAGGAGATCGTGGACTGGGAGAAGCCCAGCCGCTGGGACGCTTTCGTAAAGCTGGACAGCTCCGCCACGTAGATGAAGGTTTTTAAATTTTTCAGATCCATAGCCGGCCCCCTAGAATCTATTTATTAGATCAATGCTATCTGAATTATTAATTTTACAAATAATTGGTTTTATTATATACTCAAATGAGAAAAAATCAACTGGATCTTGACAGCGGGTGACTCATCGAATGATCGCTTTTGCCCGGTCAGACAAAGGAGAATCCATTCATGGAATTTATCATCAATGTCATCTCCGCCGTTTATCGGTTCCTGTGGGGGGACCTGATCACGCTTCCGCTGCCCGGCGGCGGCTCGGTGGGGATCTCCCTCCTGGTGCTGATGCTGATCCCAACGGGGATCTATTTTATGATCCGGACGCGGTTTCTTCCCATCCGGATGTTTCCCGAGATGCTCCGCATCACGGCGGAGAAGCGGACCAATGCCCACGGCAGCGCCATCTCCGGCGTGCAGGCGCTGATCGTCTCCACCGCCACCCGTGTCGGCATGGGCAACCTCATCGGCGTGGTGGCCGCCATTTCAGCCGGCGGCGCGGGAGCGGTCTTCTGGATGTGGCTGTCGGCGCTGATCGGCTCCGCCACCGCTTTCGTCGAGGCCACGCTGGCGCAGCTCTACCGGGAGAAGGACCCCCTCTATGGCGGATACCGGGGCGGTCCGGCCTACTATATCCACCACTTTGTGGAACAGAAGCGGGGCGGGAAAAAGCGCCGCTGGTCGGTGCTGGCGGTCCTGTTCGCCCTCTCCGGCCTGATCTGCTGGTGCGGCATCAGCCAGGTCATCAGCAATTCCGTCTCCTCCGCGTTCCAAAACGCCTTCCGGATCCCGCCGCTTTACACGACCATCGTCCTGGTGGCCCTGGCGGCGGTGATCGTGCTGCGGAAGAACGCCACGGTCAAGGTGCTGGACGTGCTGGTCCCCATCATGGCTGTCTGCTATTTTGGAATGACCATATTCCTGATCTGCAGGAACATCACGGTGATGCCCTCCGTGTTCCGGCGCATTTTTGAGGAGGCCTTCGGCATCCGGCAGGCCGTGGCCGGCGGCTTCGGCGCCGTGCTGATGAACGGCGTGAAGCGGGGGCTTTTCTCCAACGAGGCCGGCTCCGGCTCCGCCCCCTGCGCCGCGGCCGCCGGTGACAGCGGCCACCCGGCCAGGACGGGGCTTCTGCAGGCCCTGGGCGTGTTCATCGACACCATCGTCATCTGTAGCTGCACGGCCTTCATCATGCTGGTGACGCCGGAGGAGCGGGTGGCGGGCCTGGGAGGCATGGACCTGCTCCAGGCCTCCATGGAGTACCACCTCGGACGGTTCGGCGTGGTGTTTATCGCCGTGGTTTTGTGGCTGTTCTGCTTCTCCACGTTTATCGGCATCCTGTTTTACGCACGCTCCAATGTGGCCTATCTGTTTGGAGACAACTGGCTTTCCCAGACCGCTTATAAGCTGGTGGCCCTGGTGATGCTGTTTGTGGGGGGACTGGCCGCCTATACCTTCGTCTGGGACCTGGGCGACGTGGGTGTGGGACTGATGACGGTGTTCAACATCATCGTGATCCTCCCCATGTCGGGACAGGCGCTGGAATCTCTGCGGGAATATGAGCAGACCATGCGGGCCAGATGACGGCCGGTTCACTGAAATAGCGCACACCCTCAGGGGGCGAGAGGCTTCTCGCCCCCTGATTTTTCACGGAATGAGCATCCCGCATGTGCGGATCCCTGTCGGAAACGGTTGAAAAATGCCGCGGCAGAGCGTATGATTGGATAGAACCGTCAAAAAGCATCTGCGGAGACATGGATCAGGAAAGAGAGGACACATGGCAAGACAAAGAAAGAGAACGAAATCGCCGGCATGGACGCTGGCGGCCCTGCTGCTGTGCGTCGGTGTGGGACTGGTGCGCTGGTACATGCAGCCGGTGGTCTCCATGGACGAGATCCCGCCATACAGCGGCGCGCCCTATGTGGAGATCAACAAGAACCAGCCCGGCTTCACGGAGGAGGACTGGACGGAGACGGCCTTTGAGACATACAGCTCCCTGGACCTGCTGGGGCGCTGCGGCGTGGCCTACGCCAATATCTGTCAGGACCTGATGCCCACGGAGCCCCGGGGGGAGATCGGTATGATCAAGCCCTCCGGCTGGCAGACGGTGCGGTATGACGACCTGGTGGACGGGAAGTACCTGTACAACCGCTGCCACCTGATCGGGTTCCAGCTGGCGGGGGAGAACGCCAACGAGCGCAACCTCATCACCGGCATCCGCTATATGAACGTGGACGGGATGCTGCCCTTTGAAAATATCGTGGCGGATTACGTGGACGAGACGGATAACCATGTGCTCTACCGGGTGACGCCGGTGTTTGAGGGCACGGACCTGGTGGCCCGGGGCGTCCAGATGGAGGCCTGGTCCGTGGAGGACCAGGGGACCGGCGTCTGCTTCAACGTGTTTGTGTACAATGTGCAGCCCGGCGTGGCGATCGATTACGCCACCGGAGAGAGCTGGCGGGAGGCATCATAATGGAGACGCTATGGAGACAATTTGACCGCATCGTGGTGTTCGACACGGAGACCACGGGCATCGAATTCGGCAGGGACCGCATCATCGAGCTGGGGGCGGTGAGCCTGGAGACGGGGACAGAGCGGGACAGCATGGACCTGCTGGTCCGCCTGCCGGAGGGGCAGACGCTGCCGCCCTTCATCACGGACCTGACCGGCATCACGGACCAGCAGCTGGCGGCGGAGGGCGTGGACCAGAGTGAGGCGGCGGAGGGCTTCTGCCGCCTGCTGGACGGCGCGGAACGGCCGCTGCTGGTGGCCTACAACGCCCAGTTCGACCTGAATTTCCTGTACTGGTTCCTGCGGCCCTATGGTCGGGTGGACGTCCTCCGGGCACCCCGGTTTCTGGATGCCCTGACGGTGTACCGGGACCGGAGGGACTATCCCCACAAGCTCTGCAACGCCATTGACGCCTACGGCCTGGGGGAGACGGCGGTCAACAGCCACCGGGCGGTGGACGACGCCCGGGCCACGGTGGCGCTGCTGGAGGCCATGGCGGCGGAGCGGGATGACCTGGACCGCTACATCGACCTGTTCGGCACGCACCCGAAATACGGCCTTTCCGGGCGGGCCATCTCCTCGGTGACCTACCGGCGGCAGCCCTACCAGCGGACGGTGCCGCTGTATGAGTTGACATAATGTTTGAATGGACGGCGGAAGCCGTCCATTTTTTATGGATTTTTTGGGAGGGAATGGCCTCTGCCCCGGCTGAAGCCATACGGCGCGCGGATGTCCGCCAGGCCGAACAGATCGTCGGTGCTGGTGTGATCGTACCGGGATAGGCAGACCATGTTTGAAATTTTATACTAATTCTTTATAAAACGATGCAATCGTTTTATAGGGTTGCAGAATGCGGCCCAGCGGCGCAGCCGCCAAGAATGTTGTCAATACTTTTCTTGGTGCGCCGTAGGTGCGGCGGCGTTTCACGCCGCCATAAAAAGATTTTTAAATCTTTTTATCAAGAAATAGTTTCATGAAACTGTAAGATTTTTGAAAGATTTTTGAAAGATTTCTCTGTTAGGATGGAAAACGGCGGGAGAGGTCGATGATTTTCAGCGCGGAGGAAAAAAACACTTGACCTTCCGGTTGGTGGAAGGTGTAGTGTCGCCTCACAGAAGCGCGGGAGACTGGAGGATTTTTTGATACAGGGGCTTGACAAATTTGGAAAATGTGCTATTGTACTAATTACACAATACAACAGTACATAAAAAATCCGTAAAAAGCTGAAGAAAAAACGGGGGCTGCTCCGTAGTAATAGAATCAGATAAAAACTGCCGTCAAGGCAAATCCATAGAAGCGAGGAGTTTTGAACATGAATGAGGAACTGATGCAGGCGGAACAGGCGGAGACGGTCGGAGCGTCCGTGCCTGCCGGAAAAAAGAAGTGGAAAAAGCTGACGCTGCCAAAGAAGGGAAAGAGCCGCCGGATCAAGATCGCCGTGGCGCTGGTGCTGGCGGCGGTGGTGATCTGGCGGGTGGTGTCCGGCCTGGGGCAGGGCGCGCCCATGGCGGCGATGGGATATTCCGCGGTCCAGGCCACGCGGCAGGATCTGACGGTATCCGTCTCCGGTACTGCCACGCTGGAACCCGCGGACTCCTATCAGGTCAATACCCTGGTCTCCGGCGCCATTCAGGAGGCTCCCTTCGCGGAGGACGATGTGGTGGAGCGGGGAGACCTGCTGTACGTGATCGACAGCGGTGACGCCCAAAGCTCCGTCGCCCGGGCCAACATCTCCGTGTCCCAGTCCCGGCTGAGCTACGACCAGGCCCAGGAGGCCCTGCGCCCCACGGCGCCCATTGGGGGGACCATTCACGAGGTGTTTGTCCACAACGGTGACAGCGTTACCGCCGGAACAGCGCTGGCGAAGATCGTCGCCAGCACGGAGCTGACCATCGACTTCCTCTTCCCCTATGTGGAACCCAGCGAATTTTACGTAGGCCAGGACGCCACCATCTTTGCCGGAAATTTTGACGGCTCTGTCCACGGCACCGTTGTGTCCGTTTCCAACTCCACCGCCGTCACCACCAACGGTTTACAGAGCAGCAGCGTGCGTGTGAAGGTGAACAACCCCGGCGTCCTGTCCGACTCCTTTACCGCCTCCGCCGTTATCGGCAGCTATTGCAGCTACGGCAATGCCCCCATCACCATGGCGGACGCTGTCACGGTGTACGCCACCGGCAGCGGCACGGTGACGGGCTTTGAGAAACTGACAGGCAGCACGGTGAACAAGGGCGACGCCATCTGCACCATCGAGTCGGAGGCAAACCGCGCCCAGCTGCAGAACGCCAAGCTAAACCTGGAATCCGCCCAGCTCTCCGCCGGCAGCGCCGCCGACAATCTGGATGACTACCGCATTGAGGCCCCCATCTCCGGCACGGTGATCGAGAAAAACTTCAAGGCGGGAGACAAGGTGGACGGGGTGTCCTCCGGCACCCTGGCGACCATCTTTGATCTGAGCTATCTGAAGATGGAGATGAACGTGGATGAACTGAACATCGGCAAGGTGCAGGTTGGCCAGACCGTGGAGATCACCGCCAGTGCCCTGCCGGGCCAGACTTTCACCGGCACGGTGGACCGTGTCAGCGTCAACGGAACCACCACCAACGGCTTCACCAGCTATCCCGTGACCATCATCCTCCGGGAGTACGGCGATCTGCGGCCCGGCATGAACGTCTCCGCCAACATCCGGGGTGAGACCGCCGCAAATGCCCTCTGCGTGCCCGTGGCCGCTGTGAGCCGGGGCAACACCGTGGAGGTGGCCCTGCCCGGCGCCCTGGGGGAGGACGGCGTCACCGTGGCGGATCCCGCGCAGACGGAGGAACGCCAGGTGGTCCTGGGGATCAACGACGGTACGTATATCGAGATCACCTCCGGCCTGGAGGACGGCGACACAGTGCTGGTCCCGGACCAGGCCGCCGACATGGGGATGGGAGGCTGATCCGCTTGGAGCATCTCATTGAGCTGAAAGATGTCTATAAGATCTACCAGATGGGTGAAGAGGAGGTCCACGCCCTGGACGGTGTAAGCATGACCATCGACCAGGGGGAGTTCGTGGCCATCGTGGGGCAGTCCGGCTCCGGTAAGTCCACCGCCATGAATATCATCGGCTGTCTGGATGTGCCCACCTCCGGCAGCTACCACCTGGGGGGCGTGGATGTCTCCACCATGGATGATGACCAGCAGGCGGAGATCCGAAACAAGATGCTGGGCTTCATCTTCCAGCAGTACAACCTGATCCCCAAGCTGACGGTGCAGGAGAACGTGGAGCTGCCCCTGCTGTACGCCGGGGTCCCCGCCGAGGAACGGCGGGAGCGGGCACTCCGCTCCCTGGAGCGGGTGGGACTGGCCGACAAGTGCCGGAACCTGCCCAGCCAGCTCTCCGGCGGCCAGCAGCAGCGGGTGTCCATCGCCCGGGCACTGGCGGGGGAGCCGTCGGTCATTCTGGCGGATGAGCCCACCGGCGCCCTGGACTCCCGGACGGGACGGGAGGTGCTGGGGTTTCTCCAAAAGCTCAATGCCGAGGGGGACACCGTGGTCCTCATCACCCACGACAACTCCATTGCCGTCAAGGCCAGACGCATCATTCGCCTGCAGGACGGCCGCATCATCTATGACGGAGATGCCAGAGATCCCCAGGCCGTGGTGCGGCCCGCGGAAAGCGGAGAGGAGGCGGCGGTATGAATTTTACCCAGTCCTTTAAGCTGGCCGTCAATTCCCTGCGGACCAGCAAGATGCGGGCCTTTCTGACCATGCTGGGCATCATCATCGGCGTGGGGGCGGTCATCGTCATCATCTCCCTGGGCAACGGCCTCACCGGCATGGTGGAGCAGCAGGTGGAGAAAGTGGGGGTGAACCAGATCTACGCCTACACCTGGGGCAGAGGCGACGGCACCACCGGCAACATCACCCCGGAGGAGATGTACGCCTTTGTGGACCAGCACCCGGACCTGTTTGACGGCATCACACCATGGGTCACCGGCGGCCAGGGTGTCCGCTGCGGCAGCGAGGAGTATAAAAAGACAAATATCTACGGTGTCAGCGAGGACATGTACCGCATGGAGACCGGCACCACCCTGGACGGAAACCGGCTGGCAAGGGGACGTTACCTGCAATATGTAGATGTGGCACAGCGGCAGAACATCTGTGTCCTTGGCGCGTATCTGGCGCGGGAGGCCTTCCGGGGGGACGCTCTGGGAAAGACACTTTCCATCGGCGGCGTCCCCTATACCGTGGTGGGCGTCCTGGAGCAGGAGAGCGACACCATGCAGGAGGGCGGCGGAGACGACCAGGTGTTCATCCCCTATCCCAACGCCATGCGGCTCTCCGGCACCAGCTATGTTTCCCTCTATCAGCTGACCGCCACCTCCCGGGAGATGGTGACAGCGGCTCAGGCACAGCTGCGGGACTTTCTCCAGGACTTTTATAATGACGAGACCGGCGAGCAGTTTTACAACTGGTACTATATCCAGTCCATGCTGGAGCAGGTGAACATGATCGACTCCATGATGGGCATCGCCATGGCGGTGCTGGTAGCCATCGCCGCCATCTCCCTGCTGGTGGGCGGCATCGGCATCATGAACATCATGCTGGTGTCTGTCACGGAGCGCACCCGGGAGATCGGCATCCGCAAATCCCTGGGAGCCAAGCGGAAGGACATCCGCCGCCAGTTCATCATCGAGGCCGGCACCACCTCCGCCATCGGCGGACTGCTGGGCATCGCCTTTGGCTGCCTTTTGGCCATCGGCATCGGCACGATCTTCGGCGGGATGCTGGTGGCGAGTCTGGGCGCCAGCGGCATCACGTTCAACGCCACGCCCACCCTGGGGGCCATTTTGGTGAGCTTCGGCGTCAGCGTGGGCATCGGCATCCTCTTCGGCTACCTGCCTGCCAACAAGGCGGCGAAGCTGAACCCCATTGACGCCTTGCGGTATGAATAAGAACCTGTATTCACAACCGTTGAACGCCGTCTGAGCGGTCTTTTTCCCGCCGTACTGCGTCGTTTATCCTTGCCATACGTCAGTATGGCTGTGGAAAATCTCCTTGTCTGACAAGAAAAATTCTCGTCCATCCGGCATTCCCCGGTTATGAATACAGGCTCTAAGACCCAAACAGGGGGTGCCTGACGGCATCCCCTGTTTTTTCAAAAAGATTTTCCGAACGCAAACTTTTTTCCCGCTTCATCCGTCTATCAAACAGAACGAGACAGAAAGGACCATGCATGTGTCACAGATCAATGAAGAACGACTGACAGCATTCCTTGTGGAGGAACAGGCGCGGTTTTACCGTCTGGCTTACAGCTATCTGAAAAACAGGGAAGAGGCTCTGGACGCGGTACAGACCGCCGTCTGCACAGCACTGGAAAAACAGGATAGCCTGCGGGAGCCGGACGCCATGCGCACCTGGTTCTACCGCATTTTGGTCAACGCGTGTACAGACCAGCTGCGAAAGCGGAAGCTCGTGACATTTGTGCCGCCGGAGGCGCTGGACGCCGGCAGCTATGAGGACCCCCTGCCGGAGGATGGCTCTCTGGCCCGGCGGGTGGACGCCCTGCCGGTAGAGGTGGGGACGATCGTCAAGCTGCGGTTTTACGAGGAGCTGTCCCTCAAGGAGATCAGCGCCGTTACCGGCTGCCCCCTCAGCACGGTCAAGACGCGGCTGTACACCGGCCTGAAGAAACTACGGGTATCTATGGAAGGAGACGAGATCGAATGAAGGATTTCAACAAAGCAAAACAGGAGTATCTGGATACGCCGGTCCCTGAGGAACTGGCGGAGCATGTGGAGGCTGGCATCCGGCAGGGACGGAAGAACTACCGGAAAAATCACCGGCGCGTCTGGCGGAGCGTGGGAAGCGTCGCGGCCTGCTTCGCCGTGCTGGTGGGCGCGCTGAACCTTTCGCCCACTGTGGCGGCCGCGGCGGCGGACGTGCCGGTGCTGGGCGGATTGTTCCAGGTGCTGACGGTCCGAAGCTATGAGACTGTGAAAGGCGGTATCGATTACGACGTGGCCGTGCCCGAGGTGGAGGCCGGCGGCGAGCTGGCCAAGCGGGTCAATGCGGAGATCCAGGAGCGGGTGGACGCCCACCTGGCACAGGCCCAGCAGGACTGGGAGGACTACAAGGATGCCTTCTTCGCCACCGGCGGCACGCAGGAGGAGTGGGGCGACCGGGAAATGAACGTCATTGTGGACTACGAGATCAAGAGCCAGACAGACAACACGGTCTCCTTTGTGGTGGACTTCGGCGAGGGCTGGGTCAGCGCGCAGCAGCAGCGCTTCTGCTACAATCTGGATCTGGAGAACGACCGGGACATCACCCTGGCGGACCTGCTGGGAGAGGACTGGGTGAACATCTGCAACCGGTCCATTCAGTCGCAGATCGACGAAAGCCGGGACGAGGACGGCTTCAGCTATTTCTTCCCGCCTGAGCAGGGCGGCTTCACCACGGTGGACGAGACCACGGCGTTCTATATCAACGCCGACGGCGTTCCCGTGGTGGTGTTCCCGGAGTATTCCATCGCCGCGGGTGCCGCTGGCATTCCGGAATTTGCCATCACCCAGTGACCGACCAGGGAAAAAGAGGGCCGAAAGGCCCTCTTTTTTTGTTGCGGTCCGGACAGCGGCGGTGTATGATGGGGCTATCAAGAAGAGGAGGACTGCCCCATGAACATTGCCCATTCTGTGACCGAACTCATTGGCCGCACGCCATTGCTGGAACTGGTGAATTATGAAAAGGATCACGGACTGTCTGCCGTGGTTTTGGCAAAGCTGGAGTGTATGAACCCCGCCGGCAGCGCCAAGGACCGGGTGGCGGCCAACATGATCGCCCGGGCGGAGCAGGAGGGCCGCCTGGCCCCCGGCGGCACCATCATTGAGCCGACTTCCGGAAACACCGGCATCGGCCTGGCCGCCGTGGGCGCCGCCAGGGGCTATCGTGTCATCCTCACCATGCCGGACACCATGAGCGTGGAGCGGCGGAGCCTGATCGCCGCTTACGGCGCGGAGATCGTGCTGACGCCTGGTAAGGAGGGCATGACGGGGGCCGTCGTCAAGGCAGAGGAGCTGCAAAAGACCATCCCCGGCAGCATCATCGCCGGGCAGTTTGAAAATCCCGCCAATCCAGAGGCCCATATCCTGACCACGGGACCGGAGATCTGGGCGGACACCGATGGGAAGGTGGATATCTTTGTGGCGGGCATTGGAACCGGCGGCACCATCAGCGGCACGGGGCGGTATCTGAAGGCCCGGAATCCCGCCGTACAGGTGGTGGGTGTGGAACCCGCCGCCTCGCCCCTGCTGACACAGGGGCATGCGGGCCCTCACGGCCTCCAGGGCATTGGCGCCAACTTCGTGCCGGAGAATCTGGACCGGGCCGTGGTGGATGAGATCATTCCCGTCACGGACCAGGACGCCTATGCCACGGGCCGGGAACTGGCCCGGCGGGAGGGTATCCTGGTGGGCATCACCTCCGGCGCGGCGGTATGGGCCGCGGCGAAGCTGGCCAAGCGGCCGGAGAATCAGGGCAAGGTGATCGCGGCCCTCCTGCCGGACAGCGGCGAGCGCTATCTCTCCACGCCCATGTTTCAGGAGTAATACTATTTCTTGATAAAAAGATTTAAAAATCTTTTTATGGCGGCGTGAAACGCCGCCGCACCTGCGGCCCCATAAAACGATTGCATCGTTTTATGAAGAATTAGACAAAATATTTTGTAAAAAAGCATTCGTGCCCGAGGGCATGTGAGAAAGGGACCAAAAAAGCGCGGGCTTTTCCGGGGGGCAGACCGCCCTTGCGGAGAACACACCAGTGGCAGGTGTCGCCGGTGATGGGAGTCGGAAAAAGGAGACGGACCGCACAGCAGTCCGTCTCCTTTTTGTGTCTGGGAGAGCTGGATATTTCAGATCAAGCCCTGAGCCAGCATGGCATCGACGACCTTGTTAAAGGCGGCGATGTTGGCGCCCACCACCAGATCGCCGGAAACGCCGCACTCCACAGAGGCGTCGTAGGCGTTGTGGAAGATGTTTACCATGATCTCTTTCAGCTTGGCGTCCACCTCCTCGAAGGTCCAGGAGTAGCGCATGCTGTTCTGGCTCATCTCCAGGGCGCTGACGGCAACGCCGCCGGCATTGGCGGCCTTGGAGGGAGCAAACAGCAGTCCGGCGCTCTGGAAAGTCTTGACAGCCTCGGGCAGACAGGGCATGTTGGCTCCCTCCACCACGGCCATGGCGCCGTTCTTTACGATGACCTGGGCTATCTCGCCGGTGATCTCGTTCTGCGTGGCACAGGGCATGGCGATGTCGCAGGGGATGGTCCAAATGCCGCGGAAGCCCTCTGTGTAGGTGCTGCCGGGGACCTGGTCGACGTACTCCTTGATGCGGCCGCGGCGGTTCAGCTTAATGTCTTTCAGGACATCCAGGTTGATACCGTTGGGATCGTGGATATAACCGTTGGAGTCGCTCATGGCGACGACTTTGCCGCCCAGCTCCGTGGCTTTCTGGCAGGCAAAGATGGCCACGTTGCCAGAGCCGGAGACGATGACGGTCTTGCCCTCATAGCTGTCGTTCTTCATGCAGCGCAGCATTTCCTGGCCCAGGTAGCACACACCGTAGCCGGTGGCCTCGGTGCGGGTCAGGGAGCCGCCGAAGGTCAGCCCCTTGCCGGTGAGGACGCCGGCGTCATAGCTGTTGCAGATCCGGCGATACTGGCCGAAGAGATAGCCAATTTCACGGCCGCCCACGCCGATATCGCCGGCGGGCACATCCACGAACTGGCCGATGTGGCGGTACAGCTCGGTCATGAAGCTCTGGCAGAAGCGCATGACCTCAGCATCGCTCTTGCCCTTGGGATCAAAATCGCTGCCGCCCTTGGCACCGCCGATGGGCAGGCCGGTGAGGCTGTTCTTGAAGATCTGCTCAAAGCCCAGGAACTTCATGACGGACAGGTTCACCGTGGGATGGAAGCGGAGGCCGCCCTTATAGGGGCCGATGGCGGAGTTGAACTGGACGCGGTAGCCCCGGTTCAGCCGGACCTTTCCGGCGTCGTCCACCCAGGGCACCCGGAAGGAGATCACGCGCTCCGGCTCCACGAACCGCTCAATGATGGCGTTCTCCTCGTACTCGGGATGCTTGTCGACGATCATGTCCAGGCTTTCCAGAACCTCCAGAACAGACTGGTGGAATTCCTTCTGGTCCGGATCGCGGGTGACCACTTGATCATACACCCGCTGCAGGTATTCGCTTTTCAACATACACAACAACCTCTTTCATTGCACCCTTTAAGTGCCAAATATACAAAGACAGAATACCGGAAAATATAACTTTTAGACAATATAGAAAACTCCTAAAATCAAAACCCGAAAGCAAACGATTTCTTACGGTTTTTACAAAAAAAATATCCCGCTGTTCAGAGACGGACAGTGGGATATTTTTTTGTCTGTAAATGAGAGAGATCAAACAGGTTCCATGGTGCCGCGGAGCTTTTCGGTGATGGCCCCCTCGAAGATCCGGGTGGCATGGCCGTGGAGCGTCTCCAGTCCGGCGGCGGACAGGGTGCAGGGCACATTGCCGCCCATGGACAGGTCCATATCCAGGATATACTTGACCTCCGGGTCCTGGGGAGTGTCGGCCTTGGCGGCCTTGATCCGGCCGAGGCCGGCGTGGATCTTCGCCTGGCAGCTGGAGTCCAGGCGGAACAGCAGGTCACAGGCGCAGTTGAGGAAGCTGTCCTCGACCACATCCGGCTCGCGGAGGGGGCCGATATAGGCAGGGGCGATCAGATCGGCCCACTGTTCTCCCTCAAGCCCCAGGCGCTGGCGGGAGAAGATATTTACATAACGCAGGCCCACCCGCTGGAAATAGGCGGGCTTGTACAGCTTGATGAACGCTGCCAGGGGCTTGTCCAGCTGACGGGCGAATTCCTCCCAGCTGGAGTAGCGGAGTGTGGACAGGGCGATAAAGTCCTTGGTCAGATTCAGCTTCCACTGACTGTCGGCGGAGAGAAAGTTATAGTTGGCAACGGGGGGCTGCTGCTCCACCTTGGGAGCGGGACCGCCCAGGCCGGTGATCTTCGGGGCGGAGACATCCTGCCGCCGGGCGTACTGGGGGAATTCCTCCCGGATGGCCTCCTGGAAATCAGCGGGCTCCACATTGTTGATGGAGAGAATGGTGGGGAACCGCAGCTGGCAGATGACCTCGTGGGCGGGGGCGTTGTTATAATGGGTCCTGGGATGACCGGAAAACAGCATATCAAATGCTCCTTTTCTTTGATGATGCTCCCATTGTAGCCCCCAAAGACACAAAAGTCAATTACAGGTAGAACCGGTGACAGCCGATGGTCTGGTAATAGGTCCGGTTGGCGTTGATCCAGACACCCTGGGAAAGGGCCGGGGCATAGAAATACAGCGCGGCGCCGATGACCTCGTCACCGTCCAGCACCCGCATGGCCGCCTCCACGGATCTCGCCGTGGGAGTCCGGTATACAGTCCCGTTCTCCACCGGCTCGAACTGCACGGAATAGGACTGGTCAAAGATGACGCCGGGGATGGTGTCGGGGAACTCCTCGCTCGCCACCCGGTTCAGCACCACATTGCCCACGGCGATCTGACCTGTCAGCGATTCGCCGCCGCTCTCGGCGCTGATGATGCGGGAGAGCCAGTACAGGTCCATCGCATTGTAATCGGCATCGGCGGAGGTCACCGCCGCGCCGCCCAGATAGGCGTCCCATTCTGCGGTTCCGCCCAGGGCCTCCGCCACCAGCCGCAGGGGGACGTAGGTCCGCCCGTTCTCCACAGTCACCCGCCCGGAGTAGTCCGTTCCGTCCACAGTCACCGTGTTCTGAGACGGGTTCGCCGTCAGGCGGGTGGAGCCGGAGACCGCCACCGCCTCCTGTGTCTGGCTGTCCCACTCCAGGTCCCAGTCGCCGAAGGCGTCCAGCAGATAGCGAAGCGGCACGTATGTAACGCCCCGCTCCAGATAGGAGCTGCCGGCCAGTAGCTGGGTGTCCACCTGGACGGGCACCGTCCTGACCGCCCGGGCCGGCATGGAGAGTGTCGCAGCGGCCAAGAGACCGCACAGAAGTGTTCGTTTCATGGTGTTTCTTCCTTTCTGTGGTTGTTTCCACAAAAAATGATACAGGAGGAAAGGGGGAGGAAGCAACCCTCAAAACCTGCCAGTGCTGGAAGAAACTTTCCAAAGAGCCTATGAGCCTATTGACAATATCGAAGGACGATATTATAGTAAAAGCAAAGAATATCGTGTTTCGATATTGGAGGAGAGGCGCATGGCGAAGGAACCCCTGAAAGTCCTGACGGAGAGTATGTTCTACGTCCTGCTGTCCCTGCTGCGGCAGGAGCGGTGCGGCACGGAGATCGTGCGGTTCGTGGACGACACCACGGCGGGCCGTGTCCCCCTGGGGCCGGGGACGCTGTACACCATACTGGCAAAATTTGAGGAGGAGGGCCTGATCCGGGAGACGGCGGTGGAGGGCCGCAAGCGGACCTATGCCATCACGGACCGGGGCCGGGGCCTGTTCCGCCAGGAGCTGAGCCGCTTGAAACTGTGTGTCACCGACGGCGACAGGGAGGAAGCACGATGAGGGACCACAAGACAACATTTCTGCCCACCGGCATCTATGACGTGGCCGCTGTGGAGACCTGGCTGGCTGACCAGGCGGCTCGGGGCTGGCTGCTGGAAAAGCTGAGACCGCTGGGGGCCGTCCGCCTGATCCGGGGGACGCCTGCGGACTGCCAGTACCGCCTGGAGCCGGTTGACGGGGAAACGCTGATCCGGGATGCGGACCTGCGGGACTATTACAGCGAGGCGGGCTGGGAATTCGTCTGCCTTTCCCCCGGCGGAGATTTCCGCATCTGGCGCTCCACCCGGCCGGACCCGGTGGAGCTCCACGGCGACCCGGAGGTGGAGGCGGGGGTTTACCGCCGCCTCTCCCGCCGGCTGTACCGCGCCTGCGGTCTGGCCGCGCTCTGGGCACTGGGGATGCTGTATCTGCTGTACCCCAGAGCCTCCGCCCTCCAGGGACCGCTGGAGCGGCAGGTCTGGGAGACGCCCGGCACCCGCCTGCCCCTGATGCTGCTGGCGCTGGGGTATTTGCTGGTCCGGTCCTGCGCCGCCGCCTGGGCTGTCCACCACCTGCGGAGGTGTCTGAAGCGGGGCGTCCCTCTGGACCATACCAAACGGTCCGGGGCCGGGCGGACCTGGGGGCGCAGGAGCGTGCTGGCGGTGATGGCTGTGCTGCTGGCAGCAGGCGCTCTGTGGCCCTCCGGTCAGGTGTGGTCGGAGGCTGTGCCGCCGGTGCTCCTGTCGGCGGAGCTGGGCGGAGCATACGGGAACACAACGGGCTTTACCACCACAGGCCAGAGCCTGTTGGCAAGTCAGCTGGTGTGGAGCGTGGAGACAGCGGGAGGCAGTATGGCGGATATGGTGACGGAGCCCCGGTATGTCTCTCTCCGCCTGCCTTTTCTGGCCGGACCGCTCCTGTCGGAGGTTGCGGGGCGGTGGGACCTTTTGAATAGTGACCTGCTTTCGGACGCCCGCTTTGATGAGCTGTATTTCAGGCGGCGGGAGGACCGGCAGTACCTGGCCCTCCGCCGGGGTGGACAGGTCCTGTATGTCTATGCCCAGGCCCCGGAGGACCTGACAGACCATCTGGACGATTATGCCGCTAGTCTGGCGGCGCTTCAATAGAGGAGGAGCGGACATGAAGCAGAAAAAATACACCCTGCGTCCCTTGGAGCTGTGGAATCCCAGCGCCATCGAGAAGTGGCTGGAGGACGAGGCTGCCAGAGGCTGGCAGCTGGCGGACTGCGGCCGGGTGCTGGCCACTTTTCGGGCGGTGGCGCCAGAGACGTACCGGGTGCGGCTCCAGCCCCAGCGGTCGGAAACACCGGAGGCACGCCGGGAGCGGGGTGAGACCTGCCGGGAGCTGGGCTGGGACTGCACTGCTGTGATCACCGGCGATGACGATTACGACTGCGAGGTGTTTTACTGTAACGACCCGTCAGCCCCGGAACTGGATACCGACCCGGTGGCCCGGGGCTGGGCCTGGGAAAAACCCCTGCGCCATAGCTGGCGGGTGGCCTGGGTGGTGCTGGGACTGCTGGTGGTGCTGCCGCTAGTGAAAGCGGTGTGCCCCGGTCAATCGGCCCTGGACTACCTGCTGAATGAAAACCTGTTCTGGCTGCTATGGCTGGCGGGGTTGTACCTTTTGGGAATCGTTATGCTACGGCGGCTGTGGTATCTCCGGCGGATGCGGCGGCAGCTGGCGGCGGGCATGGTGCCCGATCCGGGGAACTGGCGGCGGGACCGCCGGTGGCAGCAGACGGTCATTGTTCTGTTTCTGGTGTGCTGGGGGATGCGGCTGGCCTGTATCGCAGCCCCTTTGTGGCGAACGGAGCCGGATGTCGCCAGCCTGCCCTACACCGCCCCCACGGCCTTGGCGGAGGGCACGGACAAGGAATACTGGGAATTTGAGATTGATAACTACATTTACCGGAGCACGGCCCTGGCCCCTGCCCGCTCCGGCAGCCAGTTCCGGGGAAGGCAGGGCGAGTGTGTCCGAAACGCCGCCGACCGGCTGCGGTTCACATCTCTGGCAAAGGCTCTGTACCGGGAGCGGGCGGCGGACTTTCAGAGGGACCACCCGGATGCTGCGGAAACAGCGGTGGAATATGATGCCTTTGACGAAGCGCTCCTGCTGGCCGAAGGAGACGAGCAGCTGTTTTTGGCCCGGAAGGGGACCGTCGTGTACGCTCTGTGGGTGGATTTCCCTGTGAACCTGAGCGGCAGCATCGAACATGCGGCCGCCAGTCTGGCGGCGCTTCAATAGAGGGGGGGACGACTATGAAGCTGGCACCGTTTTCGATTTACGATGTGGCTGCCCAGCAGGCGTGGATGGAGGACCAGGCCGCTCGGGGATATTTTTTGGACGGGCGCGGGAGGTGGTTCGCCACCTTTACCAAGGAGAAGCCAAAGGCCGTCCGGTACCGCATGGAGCCAGCGGGCCGAAAAGAGGACATCCCGGACCTGGAGCGGCGGGAGGTCTATCGGTCCCTGGGCTGGGACTATGTCTGCACCGTGGGCGGGACCTTTTACGTCTGGCGCTGTGATGATCCCGATGCCCCGGAGCTGGACAGCTTCTGGTGGCGGGATACCGGTGCCTATCCGGCCCAGGTGCTGGGGGAGCGGTGAGGCGGCGTTCCGCATAGACTGTACAGGGGGAGGGAGACCATGGATGCCATTGAACAGACCGGCAGCGTGTACGCCCTGGCAGTGACCATGGCAAAGAGCCTGCCTCCGGAGGAACTGACCCGGGCGGCGCTGGCCTTTACCCAGCTTGGCACGACACTGTCCGTCCTGGCGGCGCTTCAGAGACTGGACCAGAACACCGCCGCCGGAGACACAGCTGCCGCCGACCTGTCAGCTCTGCGGTAAAAATAGTAAAACCGGCCTGTTCCACGCAGCGTTTGTTGCGGGAACGGGCCGGTTCTGCTATACTCGTTTCAGGTGATGCGCATGGATAAGGTCAAAACAGGCGAGCTGATTGCCGCCGCCCGGAAAGAGAAAAACTTGACGCAAAAGGAGCTGGCCCAGCGGCTCCATGTCTCAGACCGGGCTGTTTCCAAATGGGAGCGGGGCGCGGGCTTTCCAGACGTGGGACTGCTGGAACCCCTTGCGGCGGCCCTGGATCTGAACGTCCTGGACCTGCTGCGGGGGGAGCGGGAAACCGGGACAGAGCCGGAGGGAACGGTGCGGCAGCTCATTACCCTGCTGGTCCAGCAGACGCGGGAGAGGACCCGGCGGCGCTGGAGTCAGATCCTGGGCGGAACGCTGGCGTTGCTGTTGGCAGGCTTCGTACTGTTTGGGATCCTGGATTATTCCGGCGCGTTCCTTCGGGAGGTATCCATGGAGGTTCCGGCCGTCGTATACAATGAGTCGGGCGAAGCCGTGGGGGAGACCACCGTCGGCATTGACGGCACGATAACGATTTTTGGGAAGAGGTCCTATGTGGGGCGGTTCGCCATCGGCTGCGTGGAACCCACCTGCCGGGAAGACACCACCGCCCGCATCCGCTGGGATGCCATGTGGCCAGGGGCTCAGGACATCCTATTTTCCCGGCCCGGCGAGTTCCTCTCCCTGGGGTTGGATCAAATGTTGTATATCACGGAGAGCATGGAGTCCTTCGGCTTGAGGCTGGAGGATGGCACCATCATCGCTACCGATGCATGTTATGTGCCGCTGTTGACCTCGGGCTACTACTATTCCATCCGTCCGGTGTTCTCCAATCAATTTTGAAAAAGCCCGCGCACCCGATGGGGTGCGCGGGCTTGCTATCTGTGCGTTTAGGCCAGCTTCTTCGCCAGCCGTTTGGTAATCTCGTCCAAAAATTCCTCACTGTTGACGGCGGTGGTCCGGAATCCCGGCTCCACCAGCCCCACTAGGTCCTTCGTCATAACACCGCTCTCCAGAGTTTCCAGAGATGCCGATTCCATGGCCTCGCCGAACTTTACCAGGTCCGGCAGACCGTCCAGCTCGCCACGGCGCTTGAGGGCGCCGCTCCAGGCAAAGATGGTGGCGATGGGATTGGTGGAGGTCTTTTCACCCTTCAGGTACTTGTAGTAGTGGCGGGTGACGGTGCCGTGGCTGGCTTCGAATTCCATGGTGCCGTCAGGGGAGACCAGGACGGAGGTCATCATGGCGAGAGAGCCGAAGGCCGTCGCCACCATGTCGCTCATGACGTCGCCGTCGTAGTTTTTCAGCGCCCAGATGAACCCGCCTTTGGAGCGGATGACACGGGCCACCGCGTCGTCGATGAGGGTGTAGAAATAGGTCAGGCCCAGTTTCTCAAACTCCACCTTGTAGGTGTTCTCATACTCCTCCTCGAAGATCCGCTTGAACTCGCCGTCGTAGACCTTGGAGATGGTGTCCTTGGTGGAGAACCACAGGTCCTGCTTCTGGTTGATGGCGTACTGGAAGCAGCTCTTGGCAAAGGCACGGATGCTCTTCTCTGTGTTGTGCTGCCCCTGCCACACGGCGGGGCCATCCACCGTCTGGACCGTCAGCGTCTTTTCGGCGCCGCTCTCACCTTTGAAGGTCAGGACGGCGGTGCCCGGCTCCTCTGTCACCATGTCCACAGCCTTATACATATCGCCGTAGGCATGGCGGGCGATGGTGATGGGCGCCTCCCAGTTTTTCACCACAGGCTTGATGCAGTCTAAAACAATAGGCGCCCGGAAGGCGGTGCCGTCCAGAATGGCCCGGATGGTGCCGTTGGGGGACTTCCACATCTCGGTCAGCTCCGGGTATTCCTCCATCCGCTGACGGTTCGGCGTAATGGTTGCACACTTTACAGCAACACCCAGCCGCTTCGTGGCGTTGGCGGCGTCGATGGTCACTTGATCCTTTGTCTCATTCCGGTGCAGCAGGCCCAGATCGTAGTATTCCGTTTTCAGATCCACAAAGGGGAGGATCAGCTTCTCCTTGATCATGGCCCACAGCACACGGGTCATCTCGTCGCCGTCCATCTCCACCAGGGGAGTGGTCATTGTGATTTTTTCCATAATAGAGTAACCTCCGGAATTTCAATTATTTTTGTCGCGGCATGTACGTGGCAAAAATACATTGACCTAGCCGCCCTGGGCGGCGTTCACCAGTGACCGATGTCACTGGCGGGGGGAATCTACTGCGCAGCCGTCAGCGGCTTTGCCGCTTTACGGATGCGGCGTCCCCCTTGCGGGGAAAGGGGGGGACGAAGTCCCCTCTTTAGGAGCGATTGGCATAGTAATTCATCAAACACCCGTCCAGAATGATCTCCTTTTCGTCCTCCGTCAGGCCCTTGATGTGCAGGAGGAGGTCCTCCACACCGCCGCCGGCGCGGATCACCTTGGCGGGGATGTCCTCCACGCCGTCCGCAATGGCCTTTCGGATGCCGGGGACGAACACGCAGTCGCCAGGCATATATGTAAAGGAAACTTCCTTGTCAACAGTAAAAGGCAGGATGCCCCAGTTGATGCAGTTGGAGCGGTAGCGCTTGGTGGCGAACTCATAGCAGATGTTGGCAAAGCCGCCCAGCACCTTCTGGCAGGAGGCCGCCTGCTCCCGGGCGGAGCCATCGCCGGGCTTGTTGGCGAACACGCAGGAGCCAAACTGGGTGGTGTCCATGAGCGTATCCGCGTCGCCCACCTGGGACAAAACGGACTTCAGGGTTTCCGGAGCCTTGCCCGCCAGCCGCTGGGCCTCCAGCTCCGCCGCGGCCTTGGCACGGCCCACGTAGGCTGGCTCCCGGCGGGAGAGGGTGAATTCCGCCAGCCGCAGGGGATTGGAGCGGTAGGAGGACGTCTCACCGGAGGGGATCAGTTCATCGGTGGTGGTGACGGGATCATGGAGCACCGCCGCCAGCTCCACCAGCAGGTTCTCCGCCAGGGGCTGCATCTTGGGCCAGTCGGTGATATTGGGGCCCATGATCAGCTCCACGCTGGGGTCCGCCTTGCCGAAGCCGTAGTACAGCCGCCGGTCATAGACGCCCTTGTCGAAGTGGTATTCATGGCGGACAGGCTCGTAGTCGATGTCCGTGGCGGCGGTGATCTTACCGCCGTTCAGAGCCGTGGCGGCAATGGACCGGGCGTCCATCAGGCACACGCCGGCGAACTGCCCCTCGGCGGGCTTGCTGCCCTCCCGGTTGGGGAAGTTGCGGGTGGTGTGCCGCAGGCTCAGGCCGTTGTTGGCGGGCACGTCGCCCGCGCCGAAGCAGGGGCCGCAGAAGCTGGGCTTGATGACGGCGCCGCTCTCCAGCAGTGCCGCCGTGGCGCCGGTTTTTGTCAGCTCCAGGCTGACGGGCACGCTGGTGGGATACACGTCCAGGGTGAAATAGCCGTTGCCGCAGCTGCCGCCCTTCAAAATATCGGCCGCCTCGCCGATGTTGTCGAACAAGCCGCCGGCGCACCCGGCAATGACGCCCTGGTCGGCCCACACGCCGCCATCGTGGATCTTATCCGTCAGATTGATTTTTGCCTTGGGGTAGCGGGCCTGGGCATCGGCCTCCACCTGGGCGAGAATGTCCTGGGCGTTTTCCAAAAATTCGTGGATGGTCCAGGCGTTGGAGGGATGGAAGGGCAGAGCAATCATAGGCTCGATCTGGGACAGGTCGATCTCAATGTACTTATCATACCAGGCGTGCTGGCCGGGATGCAGCTCCTTGTAGTCCTGGGGCCGCTGGTGGGCCTTGTAGAAGCCCTCCGTCACGCTGTCCGTCTCCCAGATGGAGGAGAGGCAGGTGGTCTCCGTGGTCATGACATCGATGCCGTTGCGGTAGTCAATGGGCAGTCCCGCGATGCCGGGACCGGCGAATTCCAGCACACAGTTGTTGACAAAGCCGGAGGCAAAGGTAGCCTTCACCAGGGCGATGGCCACATCGTGGGGGCCGACACCCCGCCGGGGAGTCCCGGTGAGGTACACCAATACCACCTTGGGATAGGGGATGTCCCAGGTGTTTTTCAAAAGCTGCTTGCAAAGCTCCGGGCCGCCCTCGCCCACGGCCATGGTGCCAAGAGCCCCGTACCGGGTGTGGGAGTCGGAGCCTAAGATCATGGCGCCGCCCTTCGCCATCTGCTCCCGGCCATAGGAGTGGATGACGCTCTGGTTGGCGGGGACATAGATGCCGCCGTATTTCCTGGCGGCGGACAGGCCAAACACATGGTCATCCTCGTTGATGGTGCCGCCCACGGCGCAGAGGCTGTTGTGGCAGTTGGTCAGGGCGTAGGGGATGGGGAACTCCTTCATGCCGGAGGCCCGGGCCTGCTGGATGATGCCCACGTAGGTGATGTCGTGGGAGAGCATGGCGTCAAACCGGATCTTCAGATGCTCCGGATCACCGGAAATGCTGTGCCCCTGGAGGATGTTCCAGGCCATCGTCTGTCTGCGGCCCTCCGCTTGCGAGGTAGGGGCTTCGGCGCGGGGAACGCCGTCTGTCAGAAATACACCATTGTCATGCAGCGTGATCATAGCTGGTCCTCCCGTGATACCCGGTCGGGGCCGGGCGTTTCTTGCCAACCAATATAGCACAAATTCAAACGCTTGCAAAGTAATTTTGCAGGAAAAACGGAATGGACTTGCAAATTTGGGGAAATGTCCAAGAATAGAACGGCGAAAACAGCTGCGTTTTGCAAATCCGCCGTGGCTGTCTTGTACTCGACGCTCCGTTGCTTGAAAAATGTCCGCCGGTGATGTATCCTGACAGGGAGGTGAGTGATATGGACAGGAAACAGACAGGGGAACTGCTCTCCAGGCTGCGGAGGGAGCGGGGCATGACGCAGCGGGAGCTGGCGGAGATCCTGCACATCAGCGCCCAGGCTGTCAGCAAGTGGGAGCGGGGACAGGGCTGCCCGGACGTCAGCCTGCTTTCAGCACTTGCGGAGATCTTTGGAGTCAGTGTGGAACGGCTCCTGGCGGGAGACCTGTCGCCGGAGACCGCTGATGGAGGAAATATGAAACGGATGAAATTTTATGTGTGCCCGGACTGCGGCAATGTCCTGACCGCCGCCGGCGGCGGAGAACTGCACTGCTGCGGCCGGAGGCTGGAGCCGCTGACTGCCCGGCCCGCGGACGCAGACCATGGGGTAAGCGCGGCGGAGGTGGAGGAGGACTGGTATATCACCTTCCGCCACCCCATGGAAAAGGACCACTTTTTCCGCTTTGCGGCCTATGTGACCATGGACCGCTGCCTGCTGGTGCGGCTGTACCCGGAACAGGGCGGGGAGTTCCGTATCCCACGGCTGCGGGGCGGCGGAAAGCTGTACCTCTGCTGCTCCCGGGACGGGCTGTTTGAGGTGAACGTATAGGGAAAAGACGAGCCGCCGAAGAAATTCGGCGGCTCACTCCTTTTCAGCGGATTCCGTCTGTTCCGGCAAGGGAAGGACAATGAGGTTCGGCCCATCGTCCCGCAGATAAAGGGCCTCGCATTTCTGCTGGGCCTCGATCAAAATTCGGACAGCCTTTTCCGTCTCCCGCATCAGCGTTAAATACATCTCTTTGTAGTCCGGCATGGTATGCCTCCTGCTTGATTTACACATATTATACAAAAAAGTTGAGTAAAACGCAATACTCAATTTCTGCGTATACTATGATGCCATCAGGTGATGGAGATGTATTTGAGACTCCGGGATTTGCGGGAGGACAACGACAAGACGCAGGAGCAGATGGCAGAGGTGCTGGGCTGTTCGCAGCAGACCTATTCCCGCTATGAAAGCGGAAAGGGCCAAATGGCTTATGATGCACTTTCCAAATTGGCCGACTACTTCGGCACCAGTGTGGACTACCTGCTGGGGCGCACAGATGAAAAGACGCCTTATCCCAAGAGCAGGCGAAAATAAAAGGAAGCCGCCGAATTTCTTCGGCGGCTTTTTCCGCAGTATTTTCGTGGATTGCCATAAATCAGGCTTTGCCGCGGCGGGCCATGACACACACCAGCACCGCCATGACGGCGCAGACGCCGATCTTCCACGGGAGGGTGGGCAGGCCCAGGATCAGGATGATCAGGATCAGCAGGGGGAGGACAAATTGGAAATAGGGCTTGAAGGCCCGGGACATTTTCAAACCGCTGCCGGTGTTGGCCTCCTCCAAAAATCTGTCGAAGCCCCAGCCCCATTTGGTGACGCAGAACAGCAGATAGACGAGGGAGCCGCCGGGCAGCAGCAGATTGCTCACCAGGAAGTCCTCGGAGCCCAGCACGTCCATGCCCAGCAGGGGGTGGAAGTCCACCCAGACATTGTGGCCCAGCACGCAGGGCATACTGGCCGCCAGGATGAAGATGAGATTGATGACGGAGGCCTTTTTGCGGGACCAGCCGAAGTTGTCGATGCAGCTGGCCAGCAGGTTTTCGAACACGGCGATGACCGTGGAGAAGCTGGCGAAGGTCATGAACAGGAAGAACAGGGTGCCCCACAGCCGTCCGCCCGCCATGTTGACAAACACTTTCGGCAGAGTGATGAAGATCAGGGAGGGGCCGGAGTCCGGCTGCACGTTGAAGCTGAAGCAGGCGGGGAAGATGATGAGACCGCTCATCAGGGCCACAAAGGTGTCCAGAGAGCAGATGCGCACCGCCTCGCCGGTCAGGGTGTTGTCCCTGGACATGTAGCTGCCGAAGATCTCCATGGCGGCGATGCCCAGGCTCAGCGTGAAGAAGGACTGGTTCATGGCGGCGGTGATGACCTTGCCCAGGCCCATCTCAGCGGCCCGGCCGAAGTCCGGCAGCAGATAGAATTTCACGCCCTCCGCCGCGCCGGGGAGCAGCAGGCTGTGGACCGCCAGCACCACGATCAGGCCCAGCAGGCCCAGCATCATCACCTTCGTGATGCGCTCCAGGCCGTTTTGCAGGCCGAAGCTGCACACCAGAATGCCCGCCAGCACCGTGACCGCCATCCAGCAGGTCATCTCGCCGGGATTGGACAGCATGGCGCCGAACACGCCGTCGATGGTGCCGCCCTGCAGTCCGGTGAAGGTCCCGGAGGCGAATTTGAAGAAATAGCCCAGCATCCAGCCGGACACCGTGGTGTAGTACATCATCAGCAGATAGCAGCCGATGATGCAGAACCAGCCGTGGATGTGCCACTTGCTGCCCTTGGGTTCCAAAGCCTGATATCCCTGCACTGCGCTTTTGCGGCTGGCGCGGCCCACCGCCAGCTCCATGGTCAGCACGGGGACGCCCATGATGATCAGGAACAGCAGATAGAACAGAACGAACACGCCGCCGCCGTTCTCGCCGGTGACGTAGGGGAATTTCCAGACATTGCCGATGCCGATGGCGCACCCGGCGCTCACCAGCAGGAAGCCCAGACGGGATTGGAAGTTCTCGCGTTTCATGCAAACAAATCTCCTTCTCTTTAACCACTCGAGGGCCGAAAAGCGGGAACGGTACAGCGCCGTTCCCGCTTTCCGCCCTCGGGACATGCCTATGGTACTGGACTGCCGCATGAAAGTCAAGACTTTCCACGGAGAACGTGAAAGTTTCGGTGGATTTTATAGGGCGGCTCTGGTATAATCGGGAAAAATCATTGGGGAGGTATCGGGAATGGATATTTTGGTGGTCGTGGATATGCAGAACGATTTTGTCAGCGGCGCGCTGGGCACGGCGGAGGCCCGGGAGATCGTGCCCTATGTGGTGGGCCGTGTGGTGGAAGGCCTGAACCGGGGAGAGGAGATCCTTTTTACCAGGGATACCCATCAGGAGAACTATATGGATACCCAGGAGGGGCGCAGGCTGCCGGTGCCCCATTGCGTCCGGGGAACAGCGGGCTGGGAGATCATTGAACAGCTCCGGGAATACGCGCGGCACCCCATCGACAAGCCCACCTTCGGCAGCCGGGAGCTGGGGGCGCTGCTGAAAGCCCGGGATGAGGACCTGCGGAAGCAGGGGAAGCCGGGGGTGGAAAAGGTCACGCTGATCGGCTTGTGCACGGATATCTGCGTCATCTCCAATGCCCTGCTGGTAAAGGCGTTCCTGCCGGAAGCGGAGATCGCCGTGGACGCCGCCTGCTGTGCCGGCGTGACGCCGGAGAGCCACAAAAACGCCCTGGCGGCCATGCGGGTGTGCCAGATCACCGTGGAGAACGACGGCTGAACATCAAAAAACCACCCGTCAGGGTGGTTTTTATTTGCCATAGGTTTCGTAAAAATCAGAGAGAAGCTCTTTTTCCGTGACCTTCAATACCCGGCAAAAACAGACGAACTCAAAATCTTTCACAAACCTTTCGTTGCGCTCGATTTTGCTGATAAGCCGTTGATTAATATCCACGCCCAAAAGCTGCATTTGCGCGGCAAGTGCTTCCTGCGACAATTTTCGATCTTTGCGTAGGCGCCGCAGATTATGAGAAATAAGATTTGAATTTTCAAAAAAGTAGGACTTATTCATGTTTTACTCCAACACGATGTATTATCTTGACTCTAACATGAATATTGTCTTATAATTAGTTCGTCTTATTCTAAAATGGAGGGGTTTACATGGAGGCTGCTCTGAATATTCTGGCAAAGCTGCTGATAGAGCATGGCGCGCAGGTAACGATCAGCGGCGGGGAGGGCCTGGAACAGCTGCTGCGGGAGCGCTGCTGCCAGGCGCTGAAGGAGATCCGGGACGTGCTGGATGACGGCACGCTGGATGACCCGGACTGCTTCCGGCGGATCGAGAAGATCGTGGAGATCTATGAGGCGCTGGGCGCCGGCGGAGGCTCCCGCCACGATTTTTGAGCGCCGCTCTAACCTGAAACAAAAAGCAAGGCCCCTGCCTGGCTGGCAGGGGCCTCAGGCTGTCGATAAACCCGAAAAGTCAGGAAAACGGGAAGGAGGGGTGTGCGCGGGGAACCCAGGAAGGGTGCCCTGCGCCATTCAAATCAACAGATTTCAGAACTTTTTAAAAGTTCTGAAATCTTAAGCAGCTTGTC